>NZ_LROR01000067.1:0-106379 GCF_001675205.1 Clostridium coskatii
TGAGCCAGGCTGAAAGCTTAAAAAGCAGACACAACAAGCGTTGGCTGAAAGGAGTGAAAGCAGTGCCTTCGGACATCAGACTCTGCTGATATCATACCATAGGATAACCTTTATTGAATATATAAATATTAATTGTATAGATGGAAATAGGATGAGGAAGAATCCCTCAAAGATGTCTCCTATCTCTATACTATAAAAAAGATAAGTTTACAACCAAATTTTCTTGGCTATAAACTTATTATACGAGGAGTGGATGGGTGTGAAATTATTTAATAATTTAAAAATAGGTATAAGACTATTTGTAGGATTTGCGTTAATTGTACTTGTAATGTGTATAATTGGGATATTCGGATTAATCAATATGAATAAAATCAATGATTTAGACACTCAATTATATAAAAATATGACAGTGCCACTCGGAGAGTTGACTGGACTTAATTCATCTTATGGAGATATAAGAGCACATTTAAGAGATGCTATTTTAGCAGATAATCAATCGGATATGAATCAATATATAAATAAGGTGAATTCATCTAGCTTGGATTTTGATAGTCAATTAGATGAATTTTCAAAGACACTTTTAACTGATTCCGGGAAACAGGCAACTGGAAATCTTAAATCTTCTAAAGCAAAGTATATGGAAATAGCTAATGAAATTATTGATGCGGTAAAAAAAGGTGATAACAAAGGTGCAGTAAGTCTAATTCACAGTAAGCTTAATGCAGCACAGAGTGATGTGGCAAATAATTTGAAAACGGTTATAAGTTTAAAAGAAAATCTTGCAGAAAGCTTTTCACAGAGCAATGATAAAACAGCCAGTGCAACCGGAAAACTAATTATAATTTTTATAGTTATAGGAGTGATTGCTGCTGCATTACTAGGAACAATTATTTCACTATCCATAATAAGACCAATTAGAGAGCTTATGCTTTCTACAGATAAAGTTTCAAATGGAGATCTAAATGTAAATATAGATATTAGTGGAAAGGACGAAATAGGAATACTTGCAAAGGCATCTAAAAAGATGAATGACAATTTAAATGAAGTTGTAACAAATATTCAAGCTGCGGCAAATCAGGTGGCTGTCGGTGCTAAACAAGTATCAGATTCAGGTATAGCTCTTTCAGAAGGATCTACGGAACAAGCAAGTTCTGTGGAGGAATTAACGGCTTCTGTAGAAGAGATTTCTTCACAAATAAGGCTTAATGCAAATAATGCAGTTAAGGCAAATGAATTGACTGAACATGTGAAAGTTAATGCAGTTAAGGGAAATTCACATATGGATGAAATGCTTAAAAGTATGGATGATATAAATGCAGCTTCGGGGAATATATCTAAAGTTATAAAGGCCATAGATGATATTGCCTTTCAGACAAATATTCTGGCTTTAAACGCTGCTGTTGAAGCTGCGAGGGCAGGTAGGTATGGAAAAGGATTTGCGGTAGTTGCTGAGGAAGTAAGAAATTTAGCTGCAAAGTCACGGGATGCTGCAAAAGAAACTACTGCACTAATAGAAGATTCTATTAAAAAGGTGGATAAAGGTACTAAGATTGCAAATGAAACAGCTGAAGCTCTTGGTGAGATTGTAGAAGGAGTTACAAAGGTAGCAGATTTTGTGGAAAGCATAGCAGTAGCTTCTAAAGAGCAGGCTACTGGTGCAGAACAGATTAGCAGTGGAATAATGGAAGTATCTCAGGTGATTCAAGAAAATTCTGCTACATCTGAAGAGAGTGCAGCGGCAAGTCAAGAACTTTCAAATCAGGCAGATATTATGCTAGAGCAAGTTAAGAAATTTAAAATAAGAAGAATAAATTCTAGTTATGATAAAGTGGAAAATATAAATCCAGAAGTACTTAATATGTTAAAAGATATGAAGGCAAAAAAGAAATATCATGGAATTGATTTAGGAGACTAGGGATATTAATACAAAAAAACATAAAAAATTGTGAGATTACCATTGACAATAGAAAAAAATAGGTATATATTGAAAACATAATAAAACTTAATAAAGTTAAACTTTCGGGGCAGGGTGAAATTCCCGATCGGCGGTATAGTCCGCGAGCTTTTATAGCATGAACTGGTTTGATTCCAGTACCGACAGTAAAGTCTGGATAAAAGAAAGTAAAGATATAGTTTAGGCTATGTTTTTATATGTTTTGTAATTTTATTCCCTGAAGGTTATTTCAGGGAATTTTTATATGCAAAATTTCAAGAAAATTGGGATTACTATAAGTACATAATGTAATATTTTTATAAAAAAGTAAATAAATGTATAATTTAATTATGGAAGTGAATCTTATGGAAAAAGAAAATACAGATGAAAAGTATATGAAAGAAGCTTTAAAACTAGCTTTATTGGGAAAAGGATTTGTGAATCCAAATCCCCTTGTGGGAGCTGTGATAGTTAAAAATGGAAAGATAATAGGGAAAGGTTATCATAGGTTCTTTGGAGGGGCTCATGCAGAAGTATATGCACTTAGAGAAGCAGGAGATAATGCACAAGGTGCAGATCTGTATGTAACGTTAGAACCTTGTTCACATTATGGAAAAACTCCACCTTGTGCAAAAGCTATAGTAGAAGCTGGAATAAAAAAGGTAGTAATAGGAAGTGTAGATCCAAATCCTCTTGTATCAGGGAGAGGTGTAAAAATTTTAAGAGATGAAAACATAGAAGTGGTTACCGGGGTTATGGAAAGAGAAGCTGTAAAAATAAATGAGATATTTATGAGTTATATAAAGTCAAAGTTACCTTTTGTAATTTTAAAATCTGGAGTTACTTTAGATGGAAAAATAGCTACAGTTAGTGGTGAATCTAAGTGGATAACAGGTGAAAAATCAAGGTTAAAAGTTCACAAGATGCGAAATAGAGTTATGGCAATTATGGTTGGAGTAGGTACTGTGATTTTAGATGATCCTCTTTTAACTACAAGGCTTGAAGAAAAGTGTAAAAGTCCTAAGGCTGTAATTGTAGACTCAAAGCTGAGAGTGCCTGTTGAATCTCAAATTTTCAAAACTTCTCGTGAAAGAGAAATAATAATAGCATGTACAGAAAAGTTTGATAAGGTCAAGGCAGAGTCTTTAAAAGCTATGGGAGTAAATATAGTTGTCTGTCCAGAAAATAAAGAAGGAAGGGTAGATTTAAAATATTTAACTAAAAAACTTGGAGAAATGGGTATAGATAGTGTACTTGTTGAGGGAGGCTCAGAACTTAATTTTTCTGCACTGAAGTCTGGAATTGTAAATAAAGTTATTTATTTTATTGCACCTAAAATACTTGGAGGTAAGAATGCTAAAACTTCAGTTGAAGGATATGGAATTGAAAACATCTCAGACAGTATAAAATTAAAAGATATATGTGCAGAAAATGTGGGAGAGGACATTATGATACAAGCCTATGTAATAAATGCTGAAAATTAGAAAGAAGGGATAAACTTGTTTACTGGTCTAGTAGAAGAAATAGGAGAAATATTAAAAATATCAAGGGGAAGAAACTCTTCAAAAGTGTCCATAAAAGTAGGAAATTTACTAGATGGAGTTAAACTGGGAGATAGCATTGCTGTAAATGGAACTTGTGTTACTGTAGTTGATTTAAAAAAGAATTCTTTTACTGTAGATATTATGGCTGAAACTTTGAGAATGAGCAGTTTAAAAGATTTAAAAATAGGAAGCAAAGTTAACCTGGAAAGGGCCCTAAGGCTTGGAGACAGATTAGGTGGACATATAGTAAGTGGACATATAGATGGTACTGGAAAAATTGTAGATGTGAGAGAAGAGGACATCTCAACCTGGATAGACATAGAAGCATCTTATGATTTACTTAGATATATAGTGCGAAAAGGTTCTGTGACTATAGATGGTGTGAGCCTTACTGTAGCAGAATTAAATAAAAATCGTTTCAGTGTGTCCCTTATACCCCATACTAAGATGGAAACTATTTTAGATTATAAAAAAATAGGCGATTTAGTAAATATAGAGTGTGATTTAATAGGAAAATATGTAGAAAAAATGGTTTTGAATCCAAAAAAAGAGCCAGAAAAAAGCGGCAGTATAGATGCTTTAAAACTAAAGGAATATGGCTTTATGCAATAAGGCATTTTCTTTTAGATGCCTAAACGTTTATTTTTGAAGGGAGATAAAAATCATGAATTTTAAATTTGATACTATAGAAGATGCAATAAAAGATCTTAAACAAGGGAAAATGATCATAATTGTAGATGATGAAGGAAGAGAAAATGAAGGTGATTTAGTTATACCTGCAGAAAAGGCAACTGGAGAAAATATTAATTTTATGATCAAATATGCAAAAGGTCTCTTGTGTGCACCAATTGAAGAAGAAATAGCAGTAAAGCTTGGATTAAATCCTATGGTTCAGCACAATACAGACAATCATGAAACAGCATTTACTGTAACTGTTGACTATAAAGATACTACAACGGGAATATCAGCTTTTGAAAGGGCACATACCATAAATATGATAGCTGCTTCAAATTCTAAAGATAACTTCAGAAGACCAGGACACATATTTCCGCTTATAGCTAAGGAAAATGGAGTGTTTGACAGAACTGGTCATACGGAAGCTTCAGTTGATCTAGCTAAGCTTGCAGGATTTAAAGGTGCAGCAGCAATATGTGAAATAATAAAAGATGATGGAACTATGGCAAGAAGAGATGACTTGATGGAGTTTGCTAAAGAACATAATTTAAAAATTGTTACCATAGTGGACTTAATAGCCTATAGAAAGAAAACAGAGAAATTAGTTAAAAGAGTGGCTTCTGCTAATCTTCCAACTAGATTTGGAAAATTTAAAATTATAGGTTATAAAAATATATTAAATGGTGATGAGCATGTGTGTCTTGTAAAGGGAGATAATTTTGAAAAAGAACCTGTCCTTGTAAGAGTACATTCAGAGTGCCTTACGGGAGATGTTTTTCACTCACTTAGGTGCGATTGTGGACAGCAGCTTCAATCTGCACTTAAACAGATAGAAAAAGAAGGCAAAGGTGTACTTTTATATATGAGTCAAGAAGGAAGAGGCATAGGAATTTTAAATAAGATAAAAGCTTATAAGCTTCAAGAAAATGGAATGGATACAGTAGAGGCAAATTTAGCATTGGGATTTCCAGCAGACATGCGTGATTATGGGATAGGAGCACAAATACTTGAAGATATAGGTATTAAAAAAATAAAACTTCTTACGAATAATCCAAAGAAAATTGAGGGACTTTCAGATTATGGATTGGAAATAGTAGAGAGAGTACCTATTGAAGTAGATTGTTCACAGGAAAGTAAGAGGTATATGAAAACTAAACGAGAAAAGATGGGACATTTATTAAAATTATATAAATAAAAATAGAAAAGAGGATTATTTATGAAGATGTATGAAGGAAAATTAGTTGCAGAAGGTTTAAAATTTGGAATTGTAATTGCAAGATTTAATGAATTTATAGGCACGAAATTGTTAGAGGGTGCTTTAGATTGTTTAAAAAGACATGGAGCACAAGAAGAAGACATTGAGGTAGCCTGGGTTCCAGGAGCCTTTGAAATACCAATGGTTTCAAAGAAAATGGCTTTTTCTAAAAAGTATGATGCAGTTATTTGCCTGGGAGCAGTAATAAGAGGACAAACACCTCATTTTGATTATGTATCAAATGAAGTATCAAAGGGAGTAGCAAGTGTTTCCCTTGAAAGCGGTATGCCAGTAATATTTAGTGTTCTTACCACAGATAATATAGAGCAAGCTGTAGAAAGAGCAGGAACTAAAGGTGGAAATAAAGGATATGATGGAGCTATGTCAGCTATAGAAATGGCAAATTTAATGAAACAGTTTTAAATATAATAAACGCTAAATCAATTCACAATGAATGATGTACAATTCACAATTAAGGATGATTTTCTGTTACCACAGAAAATCTACCGAAAATTGTGAATTGATTATAGAATATGACAGCAGCTTCTGCTGCTTTTTTTTATTTCTCTTATATTTAAAATTAAAGTGGTAGATGAAGTTATTATTAAACTTATTGCGGTACTGTATATATTTATCCATGATATGCCTGCAAGTATGTATATTAATATGACTTCTAAAATGGCAGAAATCAAAGAGTTTTTTAATAGTATATTTTGTTTGCCAATGCCATTTAAAATACCAAAAGTAGAGAAGGAGACAAAGGTAACAGGAGCAGATAGAGAAGCAAATTTTATATAATTTCCCAGGTCATTTCTGTTATAAAATAATTGTCCTAAGTAATCTCCAGTGAAAAGGCAAATTACCATGGTACAGATACCTAAAAATAAAGATATTTTTATAATTTGGTGAATTCTTTTTTCTATGGACCAGTAATTTTTACGGCTCATCTTTTCTGATAAATCTGGAATGAGAACCATTGATATGGAATTTATAATTGTAATTGGAAAAAATATTATATTTAAAGCCATGCCGTCAAATTTACCTATCATAGCTAGGGCTAAGTTGTATTCTATGCCAGATGCTACAAGCCTTCTTGGAGTTATAAGTGTAGAGACAGCACCAAGTGCAGTAGACAAAAATCCATTTAAACAAAGGGGAAAAGATAGTACTAGTATATTGAATAAAAGCTGAAGTTTTTCCTCGGGATTTGAAGAATTAGATCTAAATTTTCTCCTCCTAGTTTTATACATTATGTAAAGTAAAATAAAACTTATAAACTCTCCTATGGCAAGGGTTGTATAAGCTGCAGTAACGGTGGAACCAACATCTTTCAAGGAAAATACAGTAATTATGCTAATTATTATTACAATTCTAAGAAATTTTTCTGATATATCTATAATTGCAGGTATTTTAACCTGAGATATCCCATAAAAATAACCTTTTAGTATAGAGGATAATCCTATAAAAAACATAGCTGGGCACATAACCTGCAGGGCATGTACCGATCTAGGGTCATCTACTATTTTAGTACCTATGTAAGGAGCATTTATAAAGACGGTACAGACTATAAGTAAAGCAAAGAGTGAATTAAAAGTTAGAGATGCATCTATGGAATTATTTAAGTTATTAAAATCATCTTTGCTAAAATACACGGCAGCTATTTTTGAAATGGCTGCTACCATACCTCCCGATATAAGGCATATAAACAAATCATATATAGGCATTATTAGTCCATAGAGACCTATTCCTTCAGCCCCAAGTTCTCTAGATAATATTATGGGAAATATAAATGCAAATATAGAAGTAATTAAGTTTGAACAAATTAAAATAAGTGAATTTTTTAAAAACCTGTCTCTTTTCATAAAAACTCCCGTAATTAAAATTAGAATTAATATTAATAACTATGATAAGGATTTGAAGTATATTCTTTTTACTTATAAAAGTTTCTATTAGGCATTTTGTGATATACTAAACTTAAATTGTAAGGTTATAGTAAAATTCATGATAGAAGGGATTGTTTTTGATGAATAAATTAATTTGCAGCATCTGTGGTATGACTATAGATGATAAAAATTATTTTTTCAATAAGGAGGCTTTTTTTAGAAAAAATACTTCAAGAAACATAATGTTTTGCCCTTTTTGTGGAGCTCCTGCAAAATATTTAGTTGAAGATGAACATAAAATAAAGACTTCAAGATACAATTTGGATGAAGGGTATTTAAAAATAATAGGCAATGCATTTAAGCTGGAAGTATTTAATGGGGATTTTTATAAAGAAGCTTCAAAATTGGCTGAAGGTCCAGAAATAAAAGACATGTTTAAAGCACTTTCTAGAATAGAGTATATGCATGCTTCAGTGCACAAGAAAATAGGAGGATTTACATCTGAACCCAATCTCAAAAAATTAGATTACTCTAAATATGCAGGTAATGATAAATTGCTTGAAATGGCATGTAAAAGGGAAAAACATGCAGTGGAATACTATGAAAAGTATGCTAACCGTATGGAAGATAATAAAATTAGAGATGTATTTAATGTACTAGCATATGTAGAAAAAATACATATACAGCTTACTAGATAACCAATTTAGTCACATGGTATGTTTAAAAGTGAAGGCAATTAATATAATTCCCATTTTGAAATAACTTTTCCCATAATTGGATTTTGTGATAATCTTCATTGAGATATTTCAATGCTTTTGCTATTGGCTCAATTTATGCTTAAAAAAGTCAATAAAAAACCATAGGAGGTAATTGTACAATGAAGGCTGCATTTATTTTTTTGGCACCAGGAGCCAATTCTGCAATCCATAAATCTATTATAAAGACACTGAAGGTGGAACTTATCATCGTAGGGGTTTCAAGCTATGATGAAGCCTGTAAGGTTGCTGTGGAGTTAGTTTCAGACGGTATTTCCGCAGTAGAATTATGTGGTGGTTTTGGAATTAAAGGTACTGCTAAGGTAAAGGAAACTATAAAAGATAAAATACCTGTAGGGGTAGTGAGATTTGACATTCATCCGGGGCTTGAAAATAAAAGTGGAGATGAAATTTTCTAATTTGGAAAACAGATATGAAAAGGGGGGGATTTTATTGGACTCAAAACCAGAATGGTTGAAAATGAGAGCACCTGATGCAATTGTGTTAGATGAAATGGAAAATATGTTGAAAAAACTATCGCTTTATACGGTCTGCGAGAGTGCAAATTGTCCAAACATAGGGAAATGTTTTAAGCACAAGACAGCTGCCTTTATGGTGATGGGAGATACCTGCACGAGAAATTGCAGGTTTTGCGCTGTAAATAAAGGAATACCACATGAACTTGATCCTAAGGAACCTGAAAACATAGCTATTGCCAGTAAAAAACTTGATTTGAAGCATACGGTTATAACTTCCGTTACAAGAGATGACTTAGAAGATGGAGGAGCATCACATTTTGTAAAAATTATAAAGGCAATGAGAAAGGAAAATCCTCAATCTACTATAGAATTTCTTATACCAGATTTAAAGGGTAACTGGAGTGCATTAAAAGAGATAATTAATGCGGGACCAGATATATTAAATCACAATATCGAGACAGTAGAATCTTTATATGGAAAAGTTAGACCCATGGCAATTTATAATAGATCTATTGAACTGCTAAGGCAGGTAAAAATTTTTAACAGAAATGTGTATACCAAGTGTGGTATAATGCTGGGACTTGGAGAAACTGAGCAGCAGGTTGTAAAAGTAATGGATGATTTGATGAAAACCAATTGTGATATATTGACAATAGGTCAATATCTTAGACCATCTAAAAATCATTTGCCTGTTTCTGAATACATAACTCCTGAAAAATTCGCAAAGTATAGAAAAATAGCATTGAATAAGGGATTTAAAGTTGTTTTTTCAGGGCCTTATGTTAGAAGTTCCTATAAGGCTTTTGAAAGTATAAAAATATTGAGCCGCCTAAAATAGTTAATATATTTTTATATAGATAGACATTTAGCTTAAAAGTTAGTGTCTATCTATTAATTTTTTAAGGGTTTGTACCATTTGAAATTATAGTTAAATTTTTTTATGCTGTTAAATATATATTGTATAATGTATATGAAAATATTATTATATTTCATATAAACTTTAGGGGGGAAAGATTATGGGCTATATAGATAAAATTAAGGAGAGACGCCGTAGGTTTATAGAGTGTAATGAAATACCTAAAGATGTTAGACCAGATATTTTAAATTCATGGATACGATGTAAAAATTATGGAGTTGGGGAAAACAGTAATAAAGCTAATATTCTTTCTAAAAGTGAGTTTGATACTATACTTGAAGAAAAAAAAGAATTTATAAGAATTTGTTTACCTGTAATGTTAAATTTATATGAAATTTTGAAGGATACAAATTATTCGATTATATTGACAGACGAGAATTCAGTTATATTAAAGATTCTTGGAAATGAAAGAATAATGGTCGAAAATAAAAATTTGGATTTTTTAGAAGGCCGCAGGTGGAGAGAAGAAGATGTGGGAACCAATGCCATTGGGACTTGTATCTATTTAGATAGACCTGTTTGGACACTTGGTGCAGAGCATTATTGTAAAGAACAGCATAAGTGGACATGTTCGGCGGCACCAATACACAATAGCAGGGGTAAAATAATAGGTTGTATTGATCTATCAGGAAGTTTTGGAACTTTTCATTCACATACTCTAGGGATAGTAGCTGAAGCCTCCAATACCATACAAGAACAATTTTCCATAAATGAACATAGAAAATGGACAGAAGTTGCATTTAATTCAATAAAAGAGGGTATGCTGGTTTTAGATAATGAGTTTAAGGTCAAATATTTTAATGAAAAAATATGCAATATACTTGGAACTTATAAAAATGAAATATATAAATTGGACATGAAGGTTTTGTTGAAGGATATAGTTAAAGATATGTATGAGCTAAATAATAGTGGGAAAATTGCTTATAGAGAAATAAGTTTATATATAAAAAACAAGAGGATAGATTGTAATATAAGTATAACTCCTGTTTCAATGAGTGGAAATTATATTGGATTTGTAATAGTTGTACAAAAAGCAGATATCATGCATGTAGTGGTAAACAAAATAGCAGGATTTTCTTCGAGATATGATTTTGACAACATACTTACCAATAATCTTAAAATGATGAATATAATTGAAGATGCTAAGAGAATAGCACAAAATGAATGTGCTGTTTTAATAACAGGAGAGAGCGGCACTGGAAAGGAATTATTTGCCCACTCCATTCACAATGGAAGTAAAAGATGTGGTGGACCTTTTGTAGCCATAAATTGTGCAGCACTTCCTAAAGATCTTGTAGAGAGTGAGTTATTTGGCTATGAAAAGGGAGCTTTTACAGGAGCATCCAAAGAAGGTCATCCTGGTAAATTTGAACTTGCAAACGGAGGTACTATATTTTTAGATGAAATTGGAGAATTGCCTCTTGAAATTCAATCAAAACTTTTGAGAGTTCTGGATAATCATACCATTAGCAGAATTGGTGGAAAATACGAGAGAAATTTAGATGTAAGAATAGTTACAGCTACAAATAGAGATCTTATAAAAGAAGTCAATGCCAGAAATTTTAGAAGTGACTTATATTTTAGGTTAAATGTATTTAACATAAGGCTGATTCCTTTAAGAGAAAGGAAAGAAGATATAGAGATGTTCGTAGAGTTTTTCCTAAATAGATTGAGTAAGAAAAATCAGATGAAGATTGAGCATATAGACAAAAGCTTTATGGATATTGTCACAAATTACAATTGGCCTGGGAATGTTAGAGAGTTGGAGAATGTAGTTCAAAGGGCATATTATTTATCCAAAGATGAGGTTATAACAGATTCTCTAATACCTGAATATATAAGAGAGTGTGTTGAAAATATTGAGGATTGTACAATATCTTTAGAAAATGATTCAAAAAACAAGATCAAGACTGTAGATCAGGTTGAGAGAGAACTTATAATTAAAGCCTTGGAACAATGTAATGGAAATGTGGTAAATGCAAGCAAATTAATTGAAATGGGAAAATCAACTCTGTACAGGAAGATTAAAAAGTATAATTTGGAATAGAATTGAATAATATTCTTTCATGTCATAACTCTATTTAAGTTGTCTATACACAGTAACTTAAATAGAGAATTTTATTTTATAGGCAATATGTTTTTATGAATTATATAAATATATTAAAAATTGGGATTTATCTAATAATGGGAAAGAAATATTTCCCATTATGAAAAAAGTTTCTTTAAAATCATCATTTTACTCAAGGATTTTGCATGATAAATGGGTATATGAATCCTTCTATATTTGGCATGAATTTTGCTTAATAAATTTGCAAATAGAATATTAAATTATTTTACATTTAGTAAGAGAGGTGGATATTGATGTAATCGTTTATAAACACAAGTAACCATATCTTTATTTAATATTATTGGGAGGGATTATTTTGGAGAAATTAAAAGGAAAAATAGAAAATACTACTCTTATAGATATCTATGACAAAATGTTAAAAATAAGGGCATTTGAGAATATGGCAAAAAATAATTTTGCAGAAGGAAAAATTCCAGGTTTTGTACATCTTTATATAGGTGAAGAAGCTATATCTTCTGCAGTTTGTGAAAATTTAACTGATACTGACTATATAACCAGCACCCATAGAGGTCATGGCCATATAATAGCCAAAGGTGGAGAACTTAAATATATGACTGCTGAGCTGTTTGGAAAAGCTACAGGGTACTGTAAAGGAAAAGGTGGATCTATGCATATTGCAGATGCAACTAAGGGAATACTTGGTGCAAATGGTATAGTAGGCGCAGGGCAAGATATAGCTTTAGGTGCAGGAATGAGTGCACAATATAGGGGAACAGATCAGGTTTGTATATGTTTCTTTGGTGACGACTCAACTAATCAGGGTACATTTCATGAATCACTTAACATGGCAAGTGTTTGGAAACTTCCTATTGTGTATATTTGTGAAAATAATGGGTATGGGATATCAACTTCACAGAAAAGGCACCAAAATATTAAAGATATATCTGTAAGAGCGAAGGCATATAATATACCCGGTATTACAGTAGATGGAAATGATGCTATAGCAGTATATGTTGCTTCTAAGGAAGCTATAGAAATGGCTAGAAAGGGAAATGGGCCAACTCTGATAGAATGTAAAACCTACAGGCAAAGGGGACATTTTGAAGGGGACCCTGCACCTTATAAACCAAAAGAAGAGCAGGAGGCATGGCTTAAAAAAGATCCTATTCCACGTTTTGAAAAATGTTTAATGGAAAATAATATTTTAAGTCAGGATGATATAGATGGAATGAAAAAATCTGTTGATATACAAATCAAAGAAGCAGTTGATTTTGCAATGAACAGTCCTGAACCTGAATTAAAATCAGTATTTGAAGATGTATACAGTGATATAGAAGAGGGGGATGAGTAGATATGTCAAGAATAACTTTTTCACAGGCAATAAAAGATGCTATGTGTATTAGAATGCGTCAGGACAAAAATGTATTGTTGTTTGGCGAAGATGTAGGACCTTTTGGAGGATGCTTTGGGGTAAGTCAAGGAATGTATGATGAATTTGGTGAAATGAGAGTCAGAGATACTCCTATTTCAGAAGGTGCCATTATAGGGTGTGCCATTGGATCTGCTGCTACAGGATTGAGGCCTATTGCAGAACTTATGTTTATGGACTTTATGACAGTAGGAATGGATATGCTTGTCAATCAAGCGGCAAAATTGAGATATATGTTTGGAGGTAAAATTAATTTACCTATGGTAGTGAGGGTTCCATGTGGAGCTGGATTTCAAGGTGCAGCTCAACATTCACAGTGTTTAGAATCTTGGGTTACACACATACCAGGTCTAAAAGTGGTTTACCCTACTACAGCGGAAGATGCTTATGGACTGATGCTTACGTCAATAGATGATAATAACCCTGTTATATTTATTGAGCATAAGGGTCTTTATACTAAAAAAGGTGATGTAGATGAAAGCTTGGCACCAATACCGTTTGGGGTTGCAGATGTAAAAAGAGAAGGAAAGGATGTTACCATAGTAGCAACAGGTAGAATGGTTGATGAAGCTTTGTCTGCTTCTGAAAAGCTTTCAAAAGAAAGCATTGATGCAGAAGTAATAGATCCAAGAACTCTTTTTCCTTTCGACAAAAATACAATATTCAATTCAGTGAGAAAAACTAATAGAGCAGTAGTAGTAACGGAAGAAGCTAAGAGAGGGGGTTTTGGTGGAGAAATTTCAGCTTTAATAAGCGAAGAGATGTTTGACTATTTGGATGCTCCTGTAGTCAGGATTGGAAACTACAATGTGCCAATACCATTTTCACCAAAACTTGAAAGTTATGTACTGCCTAGTTCAGATAGAATAGCAGCTGCTGTAAAAAAAATATTATAAGAATATATAATAATGTAATTCAGGAAATGTCCTCCTGAATTACATTATATAATTATATTTAATCTAGATTTTAGGAGGTCTTTTTATGAGTTGTATTGAAGTGATGCCGAAGCTTGGATTGACTATGGTGGAAGGAACTCTGGTAAATTGGCATAAAAGTGAAGGTGAAAAAGTTGAAAAGGGAGAAATTCTCTTTGAAGTTGAAACGGATAAACTTACAAATGAAATAGAAGCTAAGGAAAGTGGAATACTTAGAAAAATACTTGTAGAAGAAGGAGAGACAGTTAAATGCCTTGTACCTGTGGGTATAGTTGCAGAAGGAAATGAGGACATATCGCAGTTATTGAAACAATCAGGGGGTGAAAGTGGCGAGAATGAAAAGAAAGAGGAGGAAAATCGGCCTGAAGAAAAGAGTGGAGTTAAAAATATTGATACACCAAAAATGGAAGACAGGGTTAAAATATCCCCATTGGCAAAAAAAATTGCTCTAAAAAATAATGTAAATTATAAACTTATAAAAGGTACAGGTCCTCTGAATAGAATAGTAAAAAAAGATATAGAAGCGTATATTGAAAACAATAGGATTAAAGTATCACCTGTGGCTGCAAAATTGGCACAAGAGCTCAATGTGGATCTTACTAAAATAAAGAAAAATGGAAGAATAATGAAAAAAGATGTATTAGAAGTTTCAGAAGTAGCTAAAGTACCTGAAGTAGTACCTAAAGAGAAGATAGAAGATAAGCCAGTAATACAGCAGCTGGTTAAACGAGGTGAAAAACAAGTAAAGATGTCGGCCATGAGAAAAGTCATTGCAAATAGGATGAAGGAAAGTGTCAGTGTGTCACCTACTGTCACCTATAATATGACAATGGATATTTCAGAACTTAAAAGGCTTAAAGATAGTCTCAAGGATATCTTCAAGGTGACTTATACGGATCTTCTCATAAAGATAGTTTCACAGGTACTTAAGGAGTTTCCATTGGTCAACTGTTCTATAAAAGGAGATACATTTATATTGAAGAATTATGTGAATATGGGAGTGGCAGTTGCTTTGGATGATGGACTTCTTGTTCTTGTAATAAAAGATTGTGATATAAAAGGGCTTAAACAGATTACCACTGAATTTAAAGATCTTGTAAAAAGAGCTAAGGAAAATAAGTTGGGACTTGACGATTTGGAGGGAGGTACATTTACCATAACAAATCTAGGTATGTTTGGTATAGATACATTTTCGCCTATTATAAACCAACCTGAAGTCGCTATTTTAGGAGTAAATAAAATTGTGCAAACACCAGTAGTGGAAAATGGGGAAATAGTGATAAGATCACTTATAAGTTTATCACTTACAGCAGATCACAGGGCCATAGACGGGGCTTATGCAGCCAGATTTTTACAGAAAGTTAAACAGTATGTAGAAAAACCGGGAATGCTTATACTTTGAATTAAGCAGATGTTAATTTAAAAAACATATAGAATCTTGACTTGGGAGGGTCTTAAATGAGTTGTTTGGAGATAATGCCGAAACTTGGTCTTACAATGACTGAGGGCATACTGGCAAAATGGCATAAAAGAGAAGGAGATAAAATTGAAAAGGGAGAAGTTCTCTTTGAGGTTGAAACAGATAAACTTACAAATGAAGTAGAGGCAAAAGACAGCGGAATTGTAAGAAAAATACTTGTAGAAGAGGGAGAAACGGTAAAATGTCTAGTACCTGTTGCTGTAATAGCAGCAGAAAATGAAGATATCTCAAATCTGTTAAAAGAGGCTGGAGCAGATGAAGAAGGAGCACCGGCTGAAAAAGCAGAAGAGCCAAAGTGTGTAGATACATTGGAAAAGGCCGGAATAAAAAATGTGGTTGTTGTTGGAGGCGGGCCGGGCGGTTATATAGCTGCTATCCGTGCCGCACAGCTGGGTAATAAGGTAACCCTTATTGAAAATGCAGAACTTGGCGGAACTTGTTTGAATGTAGGATGTATACCTACAAAAACTCTGTTGCACTCAGCAGATGTGTATAGTGAAATAAAAGACAGCAGGAATCTCGGAATTGATGTAGGTGAAGTTAGTATAAATTGGGACAATATTCAAAAGAGAAAAAAAAGGATAACTAAACGCCTTGTTGCAGGTGTTAAGGGGTTGTTGTCATATAATAAAGTAAATGTAATCAAAGGATTCGCCAAAATGGAAACTGAAAAATCCATCTTAGTTACAAAAAAGGATGGCGGAACTGAAAAAGTTGTTTTTGACCATGCCATAATTTCCACGGGTTCTTTGCCATTTTTACCGTCTATACCTGGAATTGACCTTGAAGGTGTAATTGACAGTACCGGTGCATTGAATTTAAAATCCCTGCCGGAGACAATAGTTATTATAGGCGGTGGAGTAATAGGTATAGAATTTGCAAATTTATTAAGCTTATTCGGAAAGAAAGTAACGGTTTTGGAAATGCTTCCGTTTGTTTTACCATCTATGGATAGACAGATTTCAAATTTAATTGCTGATAAATTATCAAAACGAGGTGTTGCATTGAATACTGGATGTAAGGTGACTAAAATAGAAAGAGAAGGAAATAGACTCAAGGTTAATTTTACTAAGAAAGCTGAAAATCTAAGTGTGGAAGCTGAAAAAGTATTGGTGGTTATAGGAAGGCAAGCCAATATAGAGAATATTGGTTTGGAAGAAATTGGCATAAAATTAGAAAAAGGTTTTATATGTGTGGATGATCATATGAAAACCAATGTGAAAAATATATATGCTATAGGAGATTGCACTGGAAAAATAATGCTTGCTCATGTTGCTTCCGAACAGGGTGTGGTGGCCGCAGAAAATATATCAGGGAGAAGTGTAAAGATGGATTATAAGACTGTACCTTGTTGTGTATATGTAAAACCTGAAATAGCTTCAGTTGGACTTACGGAGGAACGGGCTAAAGAAAAAGGCATTGACTACAAGGTAGGGGTTTTCCCAATGAGTGCCAATGGAAAGGCCATGATATCCAAGGATTCGGATGGAATTGTGAAGGTAATCTCAGATAAGAAGACAGAAGAAATTCTTGGAGTACACATAATGGCACCAAGGGCTACGGATATCATAGGAGAAGCTGCGTTAGCCCTAAGACTTGAAGCTACTTTACATGAAGTTATTACTACTGTACATCCTCATCCTACCATAAGTGAAGCTTTCAAGGAAGCTGTACTGGCTTCACAAAAGAGGGCTCTTAATTTTGTAAATTAAAATAAATTTGATTTAAAATAGTTCTAAGCTATAGTAATTTTTTTATTATAGCTTAGAACTATTTATATATGGAGTGATAGAAATGAAATTGATCTGTATTGGAGACAGCCTGACCTATGGATATGGGATTAAAAGAAATGAAGTCTGGACAACTATTCTTAAAAAAAGCCTTGGAATTGAAGTTATAAACAAAGGTATATCGGGAGATACTTCAGCTGGCATGCTGTCCAGACTGTATAATGATGTTATTTTAGGTAGCCCGACCCATGCTATAATTATGGGAGGAACCAATGATCTTATTTGGAATCTGGATATAAAACAAATCACGTCAAATCTTGCTACTATAGCTTTTCAACTTATGCAAAATTATATAACACCTGTGTTTGGATTGTCAGTGCCAATTTGCACTGAATTAGCAAGAAAAAATTGGAGTGCTATGTCTGATTTCAACAATATGAATAAAAAATTAAGACAATTAAATAGTAATATAATTAAGTTTTCCAATAGTTATAAAATAAAAGTCATTGATCTTTACTCTTCCTTTATTGGAGAAAATGAAGATGGACAAGAAAAATATTACACGGATGGACTACATTTGAATGTTAATGGAAATATAAAAATGGCACATATCGTTTTACTTTCATATAATTTTGCATGACTTTGAATCAAATGCTTGTTATATTTAGATTTACTTTGCTCATAATTGATGAAAGTATAAGAATCTTCGTAATTAAACATTCATATGCAGAAAATTTTTTTAATATATATATTCTAGGATCTATAATTTTGAGGAGAGTAGTGTATATGAAAAAAATTATAAAAATTTTATTTACAATTACAATTGTATTTGTATTAACTTTTGTAATTGTAAATTATTTTTCTAAAACTCATTATAAAGTTGAAGTTCAAATGAAGGACAATACTCTAAGTTATGATTTAAAGTATTCCAGATTAAAAGGTGCAGTTGACTTTACAAAAGACGAAAAACAAAATTATTACATAGCATATAGTAATAGGATACAGATTATAAAAGATAACGGGAAAAGTTATGACATATTGAAGAATTCAAATTTGAATATTCACAGCATGGACTATTATAAGGGCAATCTATATTATTCTTCAGGAGATAGCATATATTGCTATAATATGAATGAAGGTAAAAATACAATTTTAATAAAGGGATTGCCTAATTATGGTGATTATAAGGACAGTTTAGTAAAAGTAAGCAATGCATGTTTATATATTTCCATAGGTTCTGCTACTAATTCAGGTGTAGTAGGAGATGATAATAAGTGGGTAAATGGCAATCTTTACGCCCATGATATGAGCCCAGAGAATATAACTCTTAGGGGAATAAATTTTGGAAAGAGTAAGACAGGTGCTTTTCAAAGCTATAATACTAAAAGCATAAAAGGTCAAATAGTTCCAGCACATTTCCCAGGAAATGCTTGTATTATAATATATAATTTGGAAAGCGGTACAAGTGATACTTTTGCTTGGGGAATAAGGAATGTTACAGGAATGGGTTTTACAGACAGCAGCAAATTAATATGTGCTGTAGGGGGGATGGAAAATAGAGGAAGCAGACCTGTTATTGGGGATACAGATTATATATATGAAGTAAAAAAGGGAAGGTGGTATGGATGGCCAGATTATAGTGGGGGAGATCCAGTTACTTCACCTAAGTTTAAAAGTGTGAAGAATTCTCCACTGCAATTTATACTGGACAATCACCCTACGACAAATCCACAAGCTCCTATATATCAGCATAAAACAGTAAGTAGTATTGGAACTCTTGCAGTGGATTCAAAAGGTGACTTAAACGATAGAAATTGTATATTTTTTTATGATAATATTGATAATATAGTATATAGCTTTCGAGGAACAGGCTTACCGGAGGAAAAAGTTAAATTTAGTGAAAGAACTAAAATTTCAAGTATAAAAATATATGATAAATCTTTATTATTACTTGACGGTAAAGAAGGTTATTTATATAGTATAAAAAGAGGTAAGATTAAGAAAGTTTCAGAAATAAATAAAAATATTTATCCATACATACTTATGACAACAGTACTTGGAATAATATTAATTTTAAAAGTTCAAGGACGTTGATTTAAGTGTATATTTAAATTAAAGAGGAGATTGTAGTTAGATGAAACAAGAAATTGAAAAAACCTATGGAAGTGCTGTAAGAAAAATATTTTTCGCAGTTAACCCACTTAAGAAAAAAATTATGAAAACTAATTGTACTGTTCACAAATTTATAATCATACGTGCTATTGAAATATTAAAAAATGATAATTATATGGAAGAGTATGAGTTTTTTAGAAAACATGTTAAAAGGTTAAATGCAGGAGTTACATGGGCAGATCAGGACTTTAAGAGTTCAAATCATTTTTACCATGTGAGTAAAGGAAAAGGGTTATATGGATTTTCGGATGCACTTACAGAATGTGAGAAATATTATGATAAATCAATACAATTTCTAAAGAATAAAGAAGTGGAAAGAGCTCTATTTTATTTTGGTGCATCCTGTCACCTTATTCAAGATGTAACAGTCCCTCATCACGTAAATAACAAACTTTTGAACAGCCATAGAAGATTTGAGCTGTGGATAATAGGAAGGCTTATGACAGATTATTCTTTTGTAGCTGAAGAAGGTGCTATAGTATATGACAAAGTGGAGGATTTTGTAAAAAACAATGCAATAATGGCCAATAGCGTATATATGAAGAATATAAATATACAATCTAGAGATGAAAGATATTCTAAAGTAGCTGCAACCATTATAAAAGAAGCTGAGAGAACCACAGCAGGTTTTATGATTAAATACTATAGGGAGCTAAAAAAACTTTAATATTTTTCCATAAACTGGAGGATTTTTTCTACTTTTACAGAACATATATAATAAAGATTTAATTGTAATTATATATGTTGGTAAAGGATAGTGATTAAATTGAGTAAGGATATATTTATAAATATGGAAAAAGAAATATTCAAAGGAAATTTGTTGGATATAGGTATGGATAATCAAGGCATAATTTATAATATATATAAGGAATTTAATGATAATGTAAACGTGGAATATTTAAGTGGGAAAGAAGAAGGCAAAAATATAAAAAAAGATTATTATGATAATTGTATATTATTATTTTCCTTTAATAAATTATGGGTAAAATTTAAAAAGAAAAATTTTATAAAAGATATATACAACCATTTAGCAAAAAAAGGGACTATCCATATATGGGATATTGATAAAGGGTATGGAAAAATTTTTAATGCAGATATAAAGATATTAATACCTGAAGGAAAACTGAGGAAAATAAAAATAAGGGATTTTAACATTTTAAAAGATAATTCTAAGGAAAGTACCCTACGACTACTAGATAATTATTTTAAAATTTTAGAATGTAGAAATTCTGACGGACTTTATTATATAAAGGCTGAAAAAAAGAACTTGGTTTGTAAAAGCTAGGACAACTAAAAAGGATTGGAGACTCATATTATGAAGATACTATTAGCAGCACTTAATTCAAAATTTATTCACAGCAATTTAGCAGTGAGGTATTTAAAAGCTTATACACAAAAACTCAATTATAATTGTACTATAAAGGAATTTACTATAAATGATAGAAGGGAAAAAGTATTAGAGGAAATTATAGGGGAGAAACCAGATGTAGTGGCTTTCTCCTGTTACATATGGAATATAGAATACATAAAATCTTTAGCGGTACTCATTAAACTTATAAATCCTAAAGTGGAAATTTTGTATGGGGGACCTGAGGTGTCTTATGATAGTGATAGCTTTTTGAAAAGTGTGCCAGGAGAGTATGTAATAGTAGGTGAAGGAGAAGAAACCTACTATGAATTTGTAAAACTTAGAACAAAATATTTTGAGGCTTCAGGAAAGGTTAATAGTAAAGAATTTTTCTCAGAATTGAGAGATATAAAGGGCCTTTGCTTCAAACAAAATGAAAGTGTAATTTTAAATGAACAAAGAGAACCAATGGATATGAACAAGATAGTATTTCCCTATACCAAAGAAGATAATTTGAAAAATAAAATTGTGTATTATGAAGCTAGCAGAGGATGTCCCTTTAAATGTAAGTACTGCCTTTCTTCTGCGAGTTTTGAAGTAAGGTTTTTGAATATAGAGAGAGTAAAAAAAGAACTTAAATTTTTAATGGACAAGGATATAAAGCTAATAAAGTTTGTAGATAGGACTTTTAATTGTAATTATGAATTTGCTATGGAAATTTGGAAATTTATAATAAATGCAGATACAGATGCTACATTTCACTTTGAGATTTCTGCAGATGTTTTAAAAGATGAAGAAATAAAACTTCTTAATACAGCTCCTAAAGGAAGAATCCAACTTGAAGTAGGAGTACAAACTACAAATGATACTGTGTTAAATAATATAAATAGATATGTTAAATTTAATTATATATATGACAGGGTGAAGAAAGTTCAAAAGTATCACAACATAAATCAGCATCTTGATTTAATAGCAGGACTTCCTGGAGAAGATTTTGAATCCTTTAAAAAATCTTTTAATGATGTATATTCTATAAAACCAGAGGCTCTTCAACTTGGATTTTTAAAGTTATTGAAAGGTTCATCTATGATAGCAGAAGTCTCCAAATGGGGAATGGTGTATTCACCCTATGCTCCTTATGAGATATTAAAGACAGATAGTATAAGCTATGATGAAATTGTTATATTGAAAAGAATAGAGGAAGTCTTTGATAAATACTATAATTCTGGCAAATTTAAAAATATACTAAATTATTTTGTACCTAAATTTGAAACAGCTTTTGATTTTTACTATGAACTTGGAAAGTTTTTTCATAATAAAGGATATTTAAATAAAAATATATCTTCCTCAGATTACTATAAAGTATTTATAGAATTTGAAAATGAGTGCTTAAATGAAAAAAATATTGGATTAGAAGAGATAATAAAGTATGACTACTTGAAATTTAATAAGAAAAAATGGCTTCCAGATTTTTTAATGAGAGAAAGAAATAAGAAAGAAGAAAAAACTATAAAAGCTAAAATTGAGAATGGATTTATAGAGGTATCAAAAAAATATCATATAGAAAAGTTTTTTATAAATATAGAAAGACTTTTAAATGATTCGGTATTGGAGAAAAAAGAAGGGTATGTAATATTTGATATTGAAAATGATAAAGAGATATATTTATTTCACGAATAAATATATTTAAAAAGGGGTCGGTATTGTGAATATAACTATTGAAGATAAAGCCCTAAGTTATGCAAAGGAAAAAGAAGGGGATTTTGTAGTAAGGAGTATTTCTGCACCAGGAGGATGTTTCTCTATGGATGTAAGAGAAATAACTGTAGAATTTATAAAAGATTTTAAAGTAAATGAAAAGATATTTAACAGTTATAGTTATAAAGAAATAAATGTATTTATAGAAAAAGGTCTGGAAATAAAAGATGATGAGGTACTTATATATCAAAAAGCCAAATTACCTTTTATAGGAGAAAGATTTGGAAGTAAAGGGGTTTCTGTAAAATACCTTTAAATATAGAATGCCATGGAGGAATTAAATGGAGAAAATTTTGATTGTGGAAGATGATGAAGATATTAGAGATATATTTAAAAGGTGAATCTTTTGAAGCATAGAAAGCAGAAAATGGTAAAGAAGCTCTTGAAATTCTTGAAAATAGAGAACCAGACTTAGTTATTTTGGATTTAATGCTGCCAGATACAAGTGGACTTAATATTTGTAAAAATATACGCACAAAATACAAATATCTCATAATAATGCTCATTGCTAAAACAGCAGATCAAGATAAAATAATAAGTCTTACTTATGGTGCAGATGACTATATTACTAAACCTCTTAATCATCTGGAAGTTATGGCAAGAGTTAAAGCTCAATTTAGATGATACAAGGAGTATGGAGGAGATGTAAAGGAATATAGCACTATATATTATAAAGGTTTAATCTTAGATGGAATTATTATATTTTAGCTTTTTTCTGTTTTTTGCAGTGTTTTTGGAGGTGATTTGTATATGCGAAAAGGTGACATCAAAGGGGGGGCAATTATTAAGCAAAAACCAGCAAAAAACACAGTTGTTAGCTGTGTTTTTTGCTTTCTTCTAATACCTCTTCAATTTGTGACTCCATTTCAACTTCTTTAATAGTATATTGAGGTCCAGCACCATTTACTATATCTGAAGCTCCTAAATTTATCTCTTTTCCATTTTGCATGTTTCCATTTTTGTTAATTCCTTGTTTTATATGAGACATGTTTTATCACCTCATAGATTATTTTTACCGAATAAAAGTGTAATTATTCTTTTATCAAGTAAATACTACAATCATTTGAGCGTTGAAAAAATCGGTATTCTATTAAGGCTCTTCTAATAGTTGTATATTCTTCAAATTAAATAGTATGCTTTTTATAACAACACAGAAAAATCTGCGTACTTATGTATTTACTCGATTTAATCTTCAGGAAATTCCTTTAAATAAAAGTTTATTAGATGCAGATTTTTTCTTAGAACAGTTGACTGAAGAAATATATCCTATGCTTCGTGATAAAAACTTAAAATTTGATATAAATCTGCCTCCTAATATGAAGATTTACGTTGGTGCTTAACAACTTGTTAAAGAATGCTATAGCATATAGTCATAAGGATTCTTTATTACCTTAATTAAGGAGGAAAAATATATGAAATTAGTTGTTTATAATGTTTCTAAGGAGTTTAAAGATTTAAATGCTGCCTGTAATATAAATCTTGAATTTACTTCAGGGATTTGGGGACTTTTAGGAGCAAATGGTACGAGTTTCAAAAGAATTTAGATTTTTTGCTGATGTAATTAGTGCAATTAGAACTCATCTACTTTGTATACTTTCTTTGCCTTATCTGTATATAAAACACCATCTAAATGATCTATTTCATGACAAAAAGCCCTGGCAAATAGTCCTTCTGCATTGTATCTAACCTCATTTCCATTTATATCTTCACCTACTACAATTACTTTTTTAGGTCTAACTACAATGCCCTCATGACCATTATAACTTAGGCAGCCTTCTGGGCCTTCATTTCTACCCATTTTTTTTACTATTTTAGGGTTTATTAAGACTACAGGATCGGTATTTTCTTTTCTCAAATCAATAAATATTATTCTCTTAAGAATCCCTATCTGTGGAGCAGATAATCCAACTCCAGAACTAGCATATAAAGTATCCTTCAAATCTTGTACAATACCTAAAGTTTCTTCATCTATGTTTTTGACTTTTCTGCTGACTTTTCTAAGTAATTTATCACCAAACTTCAATATTTCTCTTACGGCCAAATGTATTACCTCCTCTAAGTAAGTATATTTAAATTATACAGTTATTTGCTTAAACAATCAATAAAGGAAGTTTTTGGATGAGACATGAGTAAGGTCTTCCTATCTTGACATATGGTGTTATTAAATATAAAATTTACTTTTGTACTTGTATATTTATTGTAAAAACTATAGACTTCTATAGTATATGGGAGGGAAGAGATATGGCTATAAATGTTATAGATATGAAAAATGAAAAGGAACATTTAGAAGAAACTTTGAATTGGATAGATACTCAGATTAAAAACGTAAATTCGGAAGATGAAAAGTTAAAAATAATTATAGATGGACTTAGAAAACAATCCAGAGGTAAATATAACGAAGAACTGGAAACAAAAGAAAAGTTATATAATATAACTCATAAGAATCTTGAAAAATATATGGAAAGTAAGAATAAACCTTATTTTGGAAGAGTAGATTTTAGAGAATACAAAGGGGAAGAAGAGACTTTCTATATAGGAAAATTTGGACTTGGAGATATGGAAAAAGGGGATGAAAAGGTAATTGACTGGAGGGCTCCTTTAGCAGATCTTTATTATAGTGGGGTTTCAGGAGAAACCTTTTATAGATCTCCTCAAGGCATAATAAATGGAGAACTTAATTTAAAGAGAAAATTCTTGATTGAAGATGGAAAATTAAAGGATGCTTTTGATGAGGGAATAAATGAAATAATACTTCAGTCTGCGGATGAAAGTGAAAATGTCTTAGTAGATGAATTTTTAAAAATAAATTTGGAACAAAGTGCAAATAGCAAACTTAAAGATGTAGTTGCTACCATACAAAAGGAGCAAAACAATATAATAAGAACTGAAAAAAATATTTCACTTGTAGTTCAAGGATCTGCAGGTTCTGGAAAAACCACAGTAGCACTTCATAGGCTTGCCTACCTACTTTATAGATATAAAGGTAAAATTCAAGGGGAAGATATTGTAGTTGTAGCCCCTAATAAATTGTTTTTAAATTATATTTCAGATGTACTTCCAAATTTAGGCATAGAAAAAGTCAAGCAGGTAACCTTTGAAAAAATGTGCTGCCAGATGTTGAATTTAAAAAGCAAAGTATATACCAAAGATAAAAAGCTGTCCAGTATAATAGAAAATAAAAAATACAGTGGTGTAGAAAACACACTTGAATCCAGTCGTGTTAGAGGAAGCATTTTATATAAAAATTTAATTGATAGGTATATAGAATATATAGAAGAAAGAGATGTAAATATTGATGATATAAAGATAGATAATTATATCCTGTTTAACAAAGAAGAAATATGTAGATTGTATTCAAGTGATATGAAACATTTGCCTATAAATAATAGGAAGCATGAGATAAAGAGGTATTTTCTGCTGAAGATAGATGATAAGATAAATAAAATAATGGACAAAATAGATTTTTATTATGAATATATGATTGCAAGACTAAAGAAAAGCATGGAGGATGGTCCAGATAGGAGAAGGACACTCACGAGTGTATATAATGAGAGAGATAAAAAGAAGAAAGATACTAAAAATAGGGCAATACAGGCTTTTGAATGTTATTTTAATAGATGGAGTGAGATTGATACAGAAAACCTCTATGAAGAATTTTTAAATGACAAAGAAGTATTTGATAGAATTATAAAGGGAAATATTTCAAACAACATATGGAATAATATAAGACAGGAAGTAAAGGAAAATAGAGAAAAAAAAGTAATAGATAGTGATGATTTGGCTCCTCTTTGCTACTTAAAATTTAAAATAGAAGGAGTTTCTAAAAAATTTAAATATAAGCACATTGTAGTGGATGAGGCGCAGGATTATAGTGCTTTTCAGATGATCATTTTAAAGGAAATTAGCATAAATGTTTCCATGACTATAGTTGGAGATTTAGGACAGGGTATATACTATTATAAAGGAATAACTAGTTGGAAAAATTTAATAGAAGATGTATTTGATTCTAATGCAAAATATACTCAACTTGAACACAGTTATCGTTCTACAATGGAAATAATAAAATTTGCAAATAAGGTTCTTAAGCTTCAGAAAAACAATCTAAAACCTGCAGTACCAGTGCTTAGACATGGCAAAGTACCACAAGTAATAGAATTTAAAAACAATAGAGAATTTGGTGATGCTTTAGATAGGATTGTAGAGGAAGTTTACAGTGTGGGCAAAAAAAGCATAGCTGTTATAGGTAAGACCTATGATCAGTGTAAGAAAATCAGAGAGTATTTAAAAAAGTACAGTTCTTATAGTTGGAGTCTGGTAAGGGAAAATGACAATAGTTTAAGTTTTGAAAACATAATAATTCCATCTTATATGACAAAAGGATTGGAGTTTGACTGTAGTGTAATTTACAATTGCAGCGAAGAAAATTATGGTGAAAATGAGCTTGATAGAAAGATATTATATGTAGTTCTTACAAGGGCACTTCATATGGAATATATATTTTATTCAGGTAAAAAGTCTAAACTTATTAAGAATGTTTAGTTATAATTTTAATTTCGTCAATACAACAATATATATAAGTTAAAATTATATTAATAATTATTATTACCAAATATTTAGTTTTACATTTTTAAAATTATGTGATAGAATATCAATAGTTAGATAAAATATAAATGTATTCATATTAAAAAAATAGGATGGTGAATGACTATGGAAAATGTAAAATTAAAAGAAAATATTTATTGGATTGGTGTAAAAGATCCTGAACTAAAAATCTTTGACATAATAATGAATACTAAAGAAGGAAGTACTTATAATTCTTATTTAATTGATGATGAAAAAGTAGCAGTAATAGATACTGTAAAGGATAAAGGTGTTTTTTTTGAAAAATATATATCAAATATAAAAGGTATAATAGGCAAAAGAAATATTGACTACATAATAGTACAACATACAGAACTTGATCATAGTGGATCACTTGCAAAACTCATTGACTTATATCCTGAAGCTGTTGTAGTAGGTACTAAAGCAGCATTGATGTATTTAAAGGATATAACAAATAAAGAATTTAAGAGCATGGAAGCTCCAAATGAATTGAGTCTTGGAAAGACTAATTTGCAATTTATAAAGTCACCAAATTTACACTGGCCTGATACGATGTTTACTTATATACAAAATAGAAAAGTATTATTTACTTGTGATTTTCTAGGATGTCACTATTGCCCTAAAGGTTCAATTACTGATAATTCAGCTGATTATGATCATGAGATGAAATATTACTTTGATGTAATAATGGGACCATTTAAAAAATTTGTACTTATGGGACTTGATAAAATTAAAAATTTAGATTTTGATATGGTAGGCCCAAGTCATGGACCTGTTCATATAGATGATATAAAGAAATCTATTGAATCCTATAGAAAGTGGGCTTTTACAGAATCTAAAGAAAAAAATGTTCAAATATTTTATATATCAGCTTATGGAAATACAGAAAAAGTTGCCAGATATATAGAAAATGTAATTAATTCAAGAGGAATAAAGGCAGAAGCACATGAAATAACTTCTATTCCTATGGAAGAGGCTATTTCTCTCATTGAAGGAGCTTCAGGTATATTAGTGGGATCACCTACTATAAATCAGGATGCAGTGAAACCTGCATGGGATATGCTTTCACTTGTATGTGCTATAACAAATAGAGGAAAGGCAGCTGGTGCATTTGGTTCTTATGGATGGAGCGGTGAAGGTGTGCCTATGCTAACAGAAAGATTAAAGTCATTGAAATTTAAGGTAGCCAGTGGTTTTAGGTTCAAATTTGTACCTAATGAGGAAAAGCTAAAAGAAGCAGACAAATTTATAAATGAATTTTTAGATTTACTTTAAAATAAGGAAGGGCAATGTCCCTTTCTTATTTTAAATGCTGAAAAGTCCAGGAAAGCAAATCTATGCATAAATCAGAAGTTTTATCATTTTCATCTAACTTAGGATTTAATTCTACTATATCCATGGACTTTACTAGACCAGTTTCCATTAAATATTTCAATATATACTTAACTTCTATAATGTTTATGCCTTTTTTTACTGGAGTGCCTGTTCCAGGAACTAATTGAGGATTTAAAACATCTATGTCGAAACTAAAATGAAGAGATTGTATGCCGTTTCTTTTTAATTTTGAACCAATCTCCTCCATTACATTTTTTATGCTCATTGAATGTATATCACGAGTTGAGTATATGTTTATATTTTGTTCTTTTAAAAAATCCAGTTCCCCTTTATCTAATGACCTAGCACCTAGTATAAATACATTTTGCGGTTTTACTTTAGGACCTTTATAATAAAGATCAGAAAGCTTATCATATCCAAAGCCCATAGCAGCTGAAAGGGGCATTCCATGCACATTACCTGATGGAGAAGTCTTGTCTGTATTTATATCGCCATGAGCATCTAACCATACAACTCCAATATTTTTGTTATATTTGCTTGTACCTGAAAGACTTCCAAGTCCTATAGAATGATCACCGCCTATAGTTAAAGGAAAACTATGGGCACATAGTGAACTGTAAACCTGATGAGCTAGATTTTTGTTTGCATTTAGTATAGGTTTTAAATATTTCATATGAGAATTATATGTGTATTTTTCGCTCTCAGGTATATCTAAAACGGGGATATCTCCCGTATCATAAATTGTATGACCACTTTTATTTAAAATGTATATTAATTTTTTTTGCCTCAATTTTCCAGGGCCGTATTCTGTACCTTTTCTGTCAGAACCAAAAAAGATAGGGACACCTATTACACTAACGTCCATTTAAGTTACCTCCCTAATTTAACTTTTGGTAAAATGAAAATTTAAGTTCAATGTTATTTTTAGAATTTATCTTAAGCATTATTCTATTTTAATTTTACATATATGGTTTAAATATCTATACCTTAAAATTCAAATGAAATGTAATGATTTTAAGTATATTGAAAAGAATAAATTTGAAAAGAAAAACAAATAGAAAAAAATAAAATTCAGTTAAAATAAATTAACTAAATTTATTTTCCTTTTGGTATTGTAGAATTAGCCTGTCCAACTTTTCACTGCATTTGACAACAATTTCATCTGTAAGACTACTAGTTTTCATTAATAGATATAAAGTTTCCTTTAGATTGTTTATTTCAACATCTAAAATTCTCAAATTATCATTCATTATCATTCCTCCACAAGAAACTTTGTACTCTTATATTTTACCAGATAATAAGAAAATAACCATATCTTTTATTAGTCACCAATTTGCAGTATATTACAAAAATAAACATAATTTCTGTAGATAAGGTGTGGATTATTCTGTGGAGAAAATGTGGAAAAAAGAAAAAAATGTCTTCATATACTGATATAAATAACCATGGATAAATTTTACAAGTCAAAATAATGTCTAAAAGTTTTTATCATATTTATAAACTTACTATATTAACTGTTATAAAAATAGTTGACAATATGGAGTGATTTGTGGAAAATAAAATTGAATAAGTATATAAATTATAAAGTTAGGAGCTGCAGCTATAAAATGGACAAATTAACTGAAAGAATAAATTTTCTTTATAAAAAGAGTAAAACTTCACAACTTACAGAAGATGAAAAAGAGGAACAGAGAAGACTTAGAGAGAAATATATAAACAATATAAAGAAAAATTTAAGAGCTCAACTTGGAGCTATACAGCCAAAATCTAATGAAGATGAACTCAATTAAGAGGTGAGAAAATGCCAGTAACAGTAGTAGATATTATAAATGATTTAAATTTGGAAGTTATAAATAGAGGAGAAAATATAAACGAAATAAAGGAAAGCGATATAAATAGACCTGGACTTCAATTTAGTGGGTTTTATAATTATTATGCTAATGAGAGAGTCCAGATAGTAGGTAAGGCGGAATGGAGTTTTTTAGATGCTATGCAGCCTGAGCTTAGGAAAAAAAGGCTGGGAAAATATTTTGAATTTGACAATCCATGTACCATAATAACTAGGAATTTAGCACCCCATAAGGAGTTTTTAGAGAGTGCTATCTTGAATAAAAGGTGGATACTAAGAACTGATAGTATATCTACAAGGTTTATAAATAAGGTTATGAATTATTTAGATGACAAATTAGCACCTGAAACAAGGATACATGGCGTGCTTGTAGATGTTTATGGTATTGGAATACTTATAACTGGAGAAAGTGGTATAGGAAAAAGTGAAACTGCACTTGAACTTATAAAAAGGGGACATCGTTTAGTAGCAGATGATGCAGTAGATATAAAGCAAATAGACGGGGTGCTTCATGGAACATCGCCGTATATTACTTCAGGGATGATAGAAGTTAGAGGAATGGGGATAATTGATATACCTGCCCTTTATGGATTGAGTTCTGTACTTAAGGCAAAGGATATTAATATGATAATATATCTGGAACAGTGGAAGGAAGATGAAAATTATGATAGACTTGGAATAGACAAGGAGTATTTAAATATATTAAATGTACCTGTAAGAAAATTGAAAATTCCAATTAGACCAGGAAGAAACCTGGCAGTCATAATAGAGGCCGCTGCAGCAAATTACAGATACAGTCTTATATCAAATGTAACTCCTGTAGATGTAATAAGTGAAAGAATAAATGAGGTGGCGAGGAAGAAGAATGGATAAGAATATTATAAGAAAGAAAATGAAAGAAGAGAGAAATAAATTATCTAATTTACAAAAAGAAAAATTGGACAATAGCGTACTTCAAAAGGTGATAAAAAGTGAAGAATATAATAAGGCTAACAGTATATTTATATTTGTAAGTTATGGAAGTGAAGTGGACACTCATAGAATTATAAAAAATGCACTTGAGCAGGGAAAAAATATTTGTGTTCCTAAAGTTATATCCAAAGAGGATGGAATGATTGCAGTTAGAATACATGATTTTAGTGAATTAAAAAGTGGGGCATATGGTATATTGGAACCAGAAGATACAAAATTTAAAGTAAAAGAATCCTCTATAGATTTGTGTTATATTCCAGGAGTAGCCTTTGATAAAAGAGGTGGGAGAGTTGGATATGGAGGAGGATATTATGATAGGTTCTTTAAAAAGCTTAGGGAGGACTCCAAAAAAATTGCCCTTGCATATAGGTTTCAGGTACTAGATGAAGTCCCAATGGAAGAACATGATATGTTTATAGATGGTATCATTTCTGATTAAAATATTTACAATGTTATTATATTATCTATTTAAAATATTTATAACTAGATATTAAAAGTATTGCGTCCTTTATATTGCTAAGAGGGTTCATGGACAATACTTTTTTTATTTTGTTTAATTCTACTGTTATAGTATTTTTATACTATAGTTTTTTGTCATAAAATTACATCTGTCAAGTAATGAATTATTTCTAATTAAAATTAACACACTAATAAGAATGAACTTATTTTTATGTTTACATTGGTGGTGTTTTTATGAAAATACTTGATATAGATAATGGTTTTCAAGAAGTTACGGAAGAAATTGATTTTACAAGCAGCCATTATTGGATATTACTTCATGCAGATGAAATTGAAAAGTTAAAGGATTTTGTAGACATAGATAGAGATAGTATAGAGGAATGTAAAAGTTTTTCACAAGTATCAAAAATAAATTTTTTCAATGGGTATCTCTTTATAATACTTAATGTACTCAATTATGTAGAAGAAATAGTTATTCCTAGAGAATTGAATGTATTTTTAAGTAGAAAGTATATAATAACTGTATATAAAGATAAGATTGATATATTAGATGATCTAATACAAGATATATATGACTCCAAAAATTGCTTTTTACTAAAGGATAATTCGAGAGCATCTATATTACTTTACTATATTTTAGACAGAATAGTTATAAAGAACTATGATATAATATCTGCACTAGAGGTTAAAGCAGATAAAATTGAAATAGATGTTTTAAAGAACCCAAAACATGATCAGATAGATAGTCTTATAACCCTGAGAAGGCAAGTTTATAAAATAAGAAAATATTTAAATCCACTTATATACATAGGAGATAGCTTGGTTATGAATGACAATCTGGTAATAGAAAAGGACGTCTTAGAATACTTTAGCAATTTAAATAGAAAAATAGAAAAACTTATGTTTTGTATTGAAAGTTTGGTTCAAGATCTAGCTTTAGTGAGGGAAGCTTTTGAATCTGAAACCGCAAATAAAACCAATGAACTCATGAAAGTTTTTACTGTAATAGCTACTATATTTTTACCATTAGATCTCATAAGTAGTATCTATGGTATGAACCTAAAAGGAATACCATTTATGGAGATAGAAAATGGATGTCATTACGTAGTAATAATTATGTTTCTTGTGGCAGTCATTCTTATATGTATATTTAAGAGGAAAAAGTGGTTTTAATATAGATATACAAGGTTGGCTGCTTATTAATTAGTTAGTAACTTTCACAGTTTAAAAAAATTGCGAAACAATTGTCCTCTGTCCTCTCAAAAATATAAATATATTGGTGTATTTTGTGATAGAATATAATTGTTAATAAAGTGAAGCGTAACATTTATTTGCTAATACGATAACATTAATATAGAAGAGGAGAGATAAAATGTCAAAAAATTTAACTAAGGAATACAAATATGCATGGGACAAATATTCAAAAAAAGATTTTAAAATACTTTTTAAAATTTCAGATGACTATGAAAAATTTATGTCTAAATGCAAGACAGAGAGAGAGTGCGTAAAAGAATTTATATTGAGAGCTGAAAAAAATGGATATAAAAATATAGAGGATATAATGAATGCGAAATCCCCTTTAAAACCAGGAGATAAGGTTTATGCTAATAACAAGGATAAGAATTTAGCTCTTTTTGTAATTGGTACTGAAGATATGGAAAAAGGGATGAGAATACTTGGAGCTCATATAGATTCTCCAAGGCTTGATTTAAAGCAAAATCCCCTTTATGAGGATACTGACCTTGCATTGTTTGACACCCATTATTATGGAGGTATAAAGAAATATCAGTGGGTTACACTTCCACTTGCTATTCATGGTGTAGTTATAAAAAAAGATGGAACTAAGGTAGAAGTAGTAATAGGAGAAAAGGATGGAGATCCTGTAGTTGGAGTATCTGATTTACTTGTACATCTTGCAGGAGACCAGATGGATAAGAAAGGAAATAAGGTTGTAGAAGGGGAAGATTTAAATGTTCTAATTGGAAGTATTCCAATAGAGGACAAAGAAGATAAAAATAGAGTAAAAAAGAATATATTAAGAATTTTAAATGACAAATATGGAATAGAAGAAGAGGATTTTGTATCTGCAGAATTAGAAGTAGTTCCAGCAGGACCTGCTAGAGATTTTGGACTTGACAGTAGTATGGTTATGGCTTATGGCCATGATGATAAAATATGTGCCTATACTTCTTTTGATGCTATGATGAAAATAGAAAATCCAAACAAGACATGTGTTACTCTTTTAGTAGATAAAGAAGAAATAGGAAGCGTAGGAGCTACAGGAATGCAATCAAGATTCTTTGAGAATACAGCAGCTGAGGTAATGTCACTATGCGAAGAATATAGCGATTTAAAACTTAGAAGGGCTTTAACGAATTCGAAAATGCTGTCTTCTGACGTAAGCGCTGCCTTTGATCCAAATTATCCTTCTGTAATGGACAAAAATAATGCAGCATATTTTGGAAAGGGGGTAGTATTTAACAAATATACTGGTGCAAGAGGAAAATCAGGTTGTAATGATGCAAATCCAGAATATATAGCTGAAATAAGAAATATAATGGATAAAAACGATGTGTCCTGGCAAACTGCAGAACTTGGCAAGGTAGACCAGGGTGGTGGCGGAACTATAGCTTATATACTAGCGGAGTACAATATGCAGGTTATAGATTGTGGAATAGCACTTCATAATATGCATGCACCTTGGGAAGTAGCAAGTAAAGCAGATATATATGAAGCGGTAAAAGGATACGTTGCATTTCTAAAAGAGATATAAGAAATGATCTGTAGAGAAGCTTTGTTACACTAATTAATTAGTATGTCAGCCATTTTAACATGTATACATGTTTTTAAGCACATTTATCTATAAAAGGGGATGTTGTTAAGCAATTTAAGAATTGTTATTACAACATCCCCACTGTAGATTGTTTTAAAAACTATCAATGAATCTTACTTAGTGGAACTTTGTTTCTCCCACTAAGTTTAGATGAATTATATAGGGGCGTAGCTACTGTTAGCTCCCACTTTGATAGAAAAGCAGATATCCCAAATCTTTGATTTGGTGATAGTCGCTTTCACTGTGTGCGTGGGAGTGTTACAGTAGGTAGTCATCAGATAAACTTTTAAGTTTGCTTAAGAAATCATTTATTTGATTTTCATCTAAATAAACTTCACCTATAGTATGACCGTGCTTTAAACTTTTTTTGTTTGCAGAATGGAAATCAGATCCTGCAGTTATGATTTTTTTATACTTTTTAGCATACTTTATGAATTTCTCTGTATCACAAACCTTATTAGCAGGATAAATAGCTTCTATACCATGAAAGGGAAGTTTAATTAAATCCTCTATATTTATATCTTTTATAAGTATAGGGTGGGCAAGTACAACCATAGCATTTAAAGACATAAGCATTTTTATTCCTTCTGTTGTAGAAAGTTTTTTGTTTGGAACATAGGCAGGACTGGAATCTCCTATAAAATTTGAAAATATGTAATCAAAACTGTAATTATAACCTGCATTTATTATGGCTTTTGCTATATGAGGTCTTGCTACAACTCCATTAGCTATCTTTAATATGCTTTCAAAATCAAGTTTTATATTGAAAAATTTATATAAATTATTTACTATTTTTTTTGCTCTATTTATTCTGTATAAGTTCATTTCTTTTAGAAAGTCTTTAAACTTTGGAGATATATGAGAGATATCTTTAAAATACCCTAGTATGTGAACGCTTTTATTTTCATACAAGGTAGATAGTTCTATTCCAGGAATAACTTTAATACCTATTTTTTTTCCTTCCATTAAGGCTTCATCTATACCAGATAAGGTGTCATGGTCTGTTATTGCAATAATATCAACACCTTCTCGTTTTGCCATGCATACTAGTTTTGCCGGAAATAAGTTACCATCCGAGGCATTAGTATGTAAGTGAAAGTCTCCTTTTTTATACAACAAAATCACCTACTTTTAAAATTAGCTTATATTTATTATACTACTTTAATCATGCAAAGTTTCAATAAGCTTTAAATTTATGGCTTTCCATAGTATAGTAGAGAAAAAATTTCGATTATAAAAGTTTCTAAATACCCTATAATATAGTATATTTTCATTTAATTTTATAGAGTAATAATTTTTATATGGAGCAAACTGATAGTGTAATACAAAACAAATAATTTAAAAATGAGGAGGGGAACAATTATGGCAAACAGTAGAGGAAACAGAGTCTTAGTTCCACAAGCTAAAGAGGCTTTAGATAAATTTAAAATGGAATCAGCTAGAGAAGTAGGAGTAGATTTAAAAGAAGGTTATAATGGAGATCTTACCTCTAGAGAAGCAGGTTCTGTAGGTGGAAACATGGTTAAAAAGATGGTTCAGGCCTATGAACAGGGCTTAAAATAAGATATTGAGTATAGGTAAAAGCCAGATGATAGTTTCATCTGGCTTTTGTACTATTTTATTCCGGATATTTTACCTCTAAGTGCCTTTATACGGCCATTTACATAGCTTAAAAGTTCTGACTTATTGTCCTTTATATTCACTGGTGCATTAATAACTATAGTCAAAATGTCCAGTTTACTGTATTTTATCTCATTTGCAATTTCATAAGCCAAATATTTATTTTTTATTTTCCAGTATGTAGTGTTAAATTCATTTGACTGTCTTTGATTATAATATCCTTTTTCTATACCAAATTGAAATAGATCTGCAGCGGATTCCAACTCATCTAAATCTTTGGCTTGTAAAGTTTCATCAATAAGAGTTTGAAATGTTTTCATTGTTACACTCCTTTTTAGTAATTTATAAGTATTTACTATACAGACAATATTACTTATACCTTTTTTCTTAAATTTTGTCAATATTCATTTTAAATTTAGTTTTATCTAAAATAAAATAGTTATAACTTCTATTTAAAAAGTTTTTTATTTTTAAATATTTTTTATGTTTTAGGTAAAAATATAAGGGAATAAATATTTTATTTAAAAAGGAGTGACTTCCATGGGTGATACAAATAAACAACCCGAAAGATCTACAGTGGGAGGTTATATATTAAGATTTGTTTTAACGGTAGTTGTACTGGCAATAACTTCATTTTTAACACCTGGTTTCAAGATATCAGGATTATGGTCATATGTAGCTGCAGCAGTTGTAATAAGTTTAATAGATTATTTAGTGGAAAGATTTATGAATATAGATGCGTCTCCTTTTGGAAAGGGAATAAAAGGTTTTGTAATTGCAGCTGTAATATTATATTTAACTCAATTTTTAGTTCCATATATGAGAGTTACCATAGTAGGAGCCATTTTGGCAGCAATAGTCATTGGAATATTAGATGCAGTAATTCCAGGAAGGGTTATGTAAAAATAGTTCCTACAGATCAAATAAGTGAATAATTTTTTATTTCCTTTACGCCGTCGGTATTATTCCGGCGGCTTTTTAAATTAGTAGTAGTTTACTAATTTAAATTTTGTTATAATATGTACAGAAGCAGCACAATCAGTAAGTTATAGAAATTAAACTTATTTACAAAATTCTACGATAAAATATTTAGAAAGGAAGTATACTATGTTTGAATGGAAAGATGAATATGCTTGCGGTATTAAGAGAATAGACGATGAGCATCAAAAGTTATTTGAAATAGGACAGTCTATATATGAGCTAGCTGTCAATGAAAATCACGTGGACTATTTTGGTGATATTTTGAATTTAATTGACGATCTAAAAGAGTATACTGTTTATCATTTTGAGGATGAGGAAAAGATTATGCAAATGTATGACTATCCAGGCTATTCGGAACAAAAACGAGTGCATGATAAATTTATAGAAAAAATAGAGAGCTTGGATTTAGATGAAATAGATGAAGATATACAAAAATCAATTTTGAATATTCTAGATTTTGTGTACAATTGGATATCAAGTCATATATTAGGTATGGATTTGAAGATAAAAGATTATTTTGATGAGTTAAAATTAAGTAGGCTGAAAAATAGCAAATAGAAACATAGACGTAGTAAGAAAAGAGGAGAAATATATTTGAAGGAAAGTGAAAAAATCTACTGCAGAAGAAAAAAACATTACGATCATCTTGTGAAAAGTCAAAGTTCTACTGTAGTACGTATGAGTAGGTTACGTTTTTTAATATTTTTGCTAGGAATAATCTTTATAGTAGGTTTCTATATTAAAAACTATCACTATATGAGTTTAAGCATTTTCCTGGTTTCAGCTATATTATTTGTACTTGCTGTAAGAATCCATGAAAAGTTAAAACAAAATACAGATTTTACAAAAAAGCTAGTAGAAATAAATTGTAATTCGTTAAAAAGAATAGTTGGTGATTGGAAAGAATTTAACGAAAAAGGAGAAAATTTTAAGAATGTAGAACATAATTATTCCTGGGATCTTGATATATTTGGTGAAAACTCATTATTTCAATGTATTAATTGCTGTAATACTTATCTTGGAAAGGAAAATTTAAAAAATGTGTTGTCTTCACCTTTAGGAAATTCTAAAGATATAGAAAAAAGACAAAGTGCAGTTTTGGAATTGTCCTGTAAATTAAAGTGGAGACAGCATTTAGAGGCACAAAGTTCATCCATAGAAGATAATAAGGAGAGTGTTTCAAAGCTTAAAGAAATAGTTTCAACTAAGAATTCAACATACAGAAATAAATACATTATAGTTGTATTTAAAATAATTCCTATTGTAACTATAATGCTTTTGTTTATGAGTTTTGTATTTCACTTTTTTAATAATTCTATAGGGTATGCTGCACTTGTAGTTCAAATAATTTTACTTTTACCAGGGGCTAAAAACAGATTTAGCACTTTAAACACAGTTTTCAATTTAAAAAGTAATATAAGATCTTATGAAAAAACTATATCCTTAATATGCAAAGAAAAATTTCAGTGTGATTACTTAAATGACTTAAAAAGTATGCTATTAAAAAAACAAAATGGAAAATTAAAAAATGCAGCAGAAGAAATATATAAGCTAAAAAAGATATCAGAGAGCATATCTCAGCGCCAGAACCTTGCATATATAATACTTAATATATTTTTCCTTTGGGATTATCAATGTATGTTTGCCTTTGAAAAGTGGAGAGAAGAAAATGGTAGGGAACTCTATGATTGGATTGAAACTGTTGGAAAATTTGAAATGTTGAGTAGTCTTGCAGTTATAGCATTTGACCATTCAAGTTGGACAATGCCTCAGATTTTGGATAAATCCTTGGTTTTAAAAGCAGATTCTATGGCACATCCTCTTTTAGGGGATAAGGCAGTTTGTAATAATCTGGATTTGAATAAAAATTCTAAAGTAGCACTTATCACAGGATCAAATATGTCTGGGAAAAGCACTTTTTTAAGAACAGCAGGTATAAATTTAGTACTTGCTTATTCGGGGGCACCGGTTCGTGCAAAATCATTTTGTTGTTCTATAATGAGTATTTACACCTGTATGCGAATAAGTGACAATTTAGAAAAAAATATATCTTCTTTTTATGGAGAAATTTTGAGAATAAAATCTATTGTAGAAGCTGCTAATAGAGGAGAAAATATTTTTTTCTTATTAGATGAAATATTTAAAGGTACTAATTCTATAGATAGGCACACTGGAGCCAAGATACTTATAAATGAATTGATGGATTCTAATACCTGTGGTATGGTATCAACTCATGATTTGGAATTATGTGATATAGAGAGTGAAAGTAATGAAAGAGTAAAAAATTATCATTTTAGAGAATATTATAAAGATAATAAAATACAGTTTGATTATAAATTACATAGAGGTGCATCGAAAACGAGAAATGCTCTATATCTTATGAAAATGGCAGGAATTAATGTACCTGACGATTAATCTGATATATTTTCTGCATATTTAATAATATTTTTACAAAATGTACTTCAGAGTACAAAATCTATTGACTAACTTAAAATTTTAGTTCATAATATATTAATATAAGTGAATAACTGAGGTAGAGGTGCAGAATTTAAGAGTAGAGTTGAGGAGTTAAGCACTATGATACAGCTTGAAAGGAAATTTTGCCGAAGTTATTTAGCAGATGCTTTAATGCTAAGTAATTGGGTTTACATAAAATATATGTAAAACTGTCACAAGGTTAATTTGTGGAGAGCTATCATTCGTTATAGGATTAATATGTCTTTATATAACCTTGAGTGTACTCTCAAGGTTATTTTTATGATCACCTTATGTCCGTCTTAGTTATATCACTTATCGGAAATTAAAAACCGATAAGGGGGGAAAAAAATGCAGAGTGTTGCAGAACAAAAACAAGAGGGGACCTATGAACTTAAAAGAGGTCTTAAAGCCAGGCATTTAAATATGATTGCTTTGGGCGGAGCTATAGGAACAGGGTTATTTTTAGCTCTAGGAGCTACGATTAAACAGGCGGGTCCTGGAGGAGCACTTGTGGCTTATGGCTGTATAGGAGTTATGGTTTATTTTTTAATGACAAGTTTAGGAGAAATGGCAACGTACATGCCTGATTCAGGTTCCTTTAGTACATATGCTACTAAGTTTGTAGATCCGGCACTTGGGTTTGCACTTGGATGGAACTATTGGTACAATTGGGCTATAACTGTTGCAACAGAAATGGTAGCAGGGGCCTTGATAATGAAATTTTGGTTTCCAGGTGTACCATCTATTATATGGAGTGTATGTTTTTTAGTACTTATAGTTGGACTTAATTTATTGTCTGCAAAAGCTTATGGAGAATCAGAATTTTGGTTTGCAGGTATTAAGGTTTTTACAGTTATAGTATTTTTAATTGTAGGTGTGGCAACTATTTGTGGAATATTTAATGGAAAACCTGTAGGATTTAAAAACTTTACAGTAGGAGATGCGCCTTTTGTAGGTGGTTTTAAATCTATATTTTTAGTTTTCTTAATTGCAGGATTTTCTTTTCAAGGCACAGAGCTTATAGGTATAGCAGCAGGAGAAAGTGAAAATCCAGAAAAAACTATACCAAAGGCAATTAATGCTGTATTTTGGAGAATAATATTATTTTATATAGGCACAATATTTGTAGTAGGAGCTCTTATACCTTATATGAATGCAGGAGTTGATACAAGCCCTTTTACGATGGTATTTCAAAAGGCAGGTATAGCAGGAGCAGCTTCTCTTATGAATGCAGTTGTTTTAACCTCAGTTCTATCTGCAGGGAATTCTGGAATGTATGCTTCAACAAGAATGTTATATTCTATGGCTAAAGAAAAAAATGCACCTGCATGTTTTGCAAAGGTTAATTCAAGGGGAGTACCAGTAAATTCACTTATACTTACTACTATAGTGGCATCTGCTTGTTTTTTAACTGGATTTTATGCAGAAACTACAGTGTATGTATGGCTGGTAGCAGCTTCAGGATTAGCAGGATTTGTAGCCTGGGTTGGAATAGCACTTTGCCATTACCGCTTTAGAAAGGCTTATAATTTACAAAAACGTGATTTTAGTAAATTAAAATATAAGGCTAAATTATTTCCACTGGGTCCGATTATAGCACTTGTACTTTGTATTGTGGTTATTTTAGGCCAAGGTATTACTTATTTTGGAGAAGCTAAAATAGATTGGGGCGGAGTTATTTCTTCATATATAGGACTGCCTTTATTCTTAGGTCTATGGATATGGTATAAAAAAAGGCATAGTACAAAAGTTATTAAATTAGAGGATGTAGATTTTAATAGTATTGAAAAAGAAGTAGAAGATATGAAGTAATGTTTTGAAAAAAAGTTTCTAGGAAGTTTACCTTTCTGGAAACTTTTTTATGTTTTTATTAAAGATGATATCTTTAACACACAAATTTAATGAATTTATCTTATTATATATAAAAAATAATATTTGCGGAACAATAGTTATTGATAAGAGTAAGATGCTTATTACTAGCTTAGGTAATGTAGCAAAATTATTATATATATTTTTTATAAATTAAACTATTATAGATAATTTATGGTAGAATTAAAAGAGAAATGATGAAAAAAAATCATGTTCTTGTCTAGTATGGTATTTTTAAATTAAAGTTAAATCTGCTAAAATATTTAGTTAAGCTTAAAGCTTTATCAATAAGGGGGGTAATAGTATTTATAAAAAGGTATTTACAAATGTTATCCTTATATTGTTTACTGTATTACTTTTAAAAGTTATGGCTGTAACTTTTTATTACAATACCAGTTCTCTTTCTCTTAAATATTCGTCTAATATAAGAATTAACAAATTAAATAATATAAGTTATAAAAGAAAAGGCAAGATACCAAAAAAAGTTAATAATGCTGTAATGGAAAATCAACCTATAGTAATAGCTCATCGTGGAGCAAATAAATTTGCTCCTGAAAATTCCATTCCTGCTATTGATATTGCAGGTAAAATGGGATACTGGGGAGTAGAATTAGATGTGTGTTCTTCCTCTGATGGAGTTTTATATTTACTCCATGATCCTACACTTAATAGAACAACTAATGGAAGAGGACCAATAACAAAAAAATCGTCAGACGAAATAGATGATCTTAAGATTGATAAGGGAGTAAATATAGCTCAATATCCTAATTTAAAAGTACCTCGATTTGAGGAAGCATTGACGGAATGCTCTAAATACAATCTTGTGCCAATATTTGAAATTAAATTTTTAAGTAGAAGAAATAGAGATATTAATACATTTTTAGATATTATCCATGAATATGGTTACGAAAAAAAAGTCATTGTTCATTCATTTAATTATCAAGCTTTAGAATATTTAAAAAGTAAGGATAATGAGATTCGTATAATGCCCATTATAAATCCAAATAGCAGACTCCATGGCTATATGTATGCAAAATCTATAGGGGCTGTAGCTTTAGACTCTAGATATGATTTTCTCAATAAGAAAATTGTACAATTGGCTCATAAAGATGGATTAAAGGTATTTTGTTGGACAATTGACAGAAGACAAGATTTTAAAAGAGCTGCTAAAATGGGGGTAGATTATATATATTCTGATACCATTTATCCAAGTAAACAAGAAGTAAAATTAAGAAAAAATCCTGTATAGCTATTAAAGTGCAGTTAAAAATTGAGAATTAGGAATTAGTAGTTATGGATGATTTTCTTCCGTTAACACTACAGAAAATCTAAAATATAGCGATATTTCAGATTTACTTTAATAAGCTTTAAATTTAATATTTTTGAAATTACAATAATCTATTATAGTTTTCTAAACGAAAAATAAACTTATGCTCCAAATATTTTTACAAAAACAAGCACCGTTAAATATGTTTATTTATTGTAAAAATATCTCTGCGCATAAGTTATTTTTTAGTTAGAAAACATATATATAGGGTTTTCAATTTAAAAATTACTTATACATAAAATATACTAACAAAATGGAAATCACACTTAAAAACTTTTTTTATAAGTCTTAATAAGGTATTTTAGAAAATCTTAGAAGCTTATATATGTCTGAGGTACGAGTTTATATAGGCTTCTTTAGATTTTCAAAATACCGAGCTTTAGACTTATAAACAGAGTTCTTGGCATTAGGTTGAGTTTTAACTCCACCTAATGCTTAGAAATCGTTATCCAGGCGCGTAGCAGTGCTTATCCCCCACTTTGATAAAAGATGGGGGTGTTAGCAATGGTAGCGATCGGATAAAAAGTTTTTGATGTGATGAAATTTGTTAGTATATGGCTGGTATAAGTTAACTTTCTACTTTGAAACCCTATAGATCATTGACATTATTTAAATAAAACATGAATTAAATCAATAGCTGTTTTATTACAAACATTGTAATTAACTTCAAGTCCATTTCTAGTTCCTTCTATAATTTTTGCTGTCCTTAATTTTTGTAAGTGTTGTGATAAAGTTGACTGAGGAATTTTAAGGCAATTTTGCATGTGTGTAACATTACAGCAGCCTTTATTTAATAGCCCTCTGACTATACATAGTCTAATAGGATGTGCCAGTACCTTAAGAAGCTCAGCAGTATCGGCATACTCTTTATAATTATTGTCCATAGTTCTACCTCACTATATTTCTATATTTGAATCTTTACATTTATATATTATGATATACAAATATAAACGTCAATATATAATAATTATAAAGGATTTATTAAATTTTAAAATAGTAAAATTTAATTATGTAATATATAATATAGGCAAAACTAATTAGTGTACAAGCAAGTACATTAGATATGTAAAGGAGATTAACTATGAATTATGATAAGATTGATAAAAGTGCTATAAAATCATGGATTATTGGAAGAACAGTAATTAGTGTTATATTTATAGCTTTATATGTGCTATGTATGAATTTGTTTTTAATGCCAAGAATTGAAGATATGAAAGTACTAAAATGTATTTTGAATTTTTTAACTGCAATAATAATATTTGTTTCAATTTTGGATAGTTTTATATGGCCTTTTTTAGAGTATAAGCAGTGGAAATATGGCATATTTGAAGATAAAATTGAACTTATAGAAGGCATAATCATAAGAAAAAGAACAATAATTCCAATTTCTAGAATTCAGAATTTAAAAATAGAACAGGGACCAATTGAAAGAATGTGTAAAATAGCTTCTGTAAATATTATAACGGCAGGGGGTACACATAAAATCCCTGCTATAGCTGTGAAAGATGCTGAAAAAGTCGCAAATAACCTTAAAAATGTTATAGAATTGGGTGATAAAATTGGATAGGATAGAGAGAAATCATTTCTTTAAATTATTTTATAGTTTAGGCACAATATTAAAAGAAATGATAGGAATTATTTTTGCATCAGGATTCTTAATTAAGTGGATTGGATTTAGATTAGGAATTTTAACTGCAGTAATTTTATTAATACTACTTCTAGCATATGAGATTATAGAATGGAGAAAAAACATTTTTATAATAAGAGAAAAGTATATTTATCACAAAGAAGGGGTTTTTAGCGTAAAAAAAATAGAAGTTCCTTTAGAAAAAATCAATACAGTGGACATTTCAACAAATTTTTTTGAACAAATTTTTAATGTAGCAACTATAAAAATTGATACAGGAGATGCAAAGGATCATGGAAATGAATTGAAGTTCACTTTAAATAGAGGTAGGGCTGAGGCGATTAGAAATATACTGCTTAAGGAAAATAGGGATACACTTAAAAATAAATATGAACAGGAATCTTATAGTTTAGGTTCAAAAGAATTATTTATATATTCTATTATATCTAATTCGCTGTTTAAGGGACTAGCTATATTGCTTGCTATACAGCAATTTTTTGAGGAACGTGTTAAAAAATTACTTAAACTTAATATTGATACATCTAAATATTTTAGAGGGTTTCATTATGTAACTTTTTATGAAAAAATTTATATAATAGTAATTATAGTTTGTATTATATTATTTGTAAGTTTATGTTTGTCTATTATATATAATTTTATAAAATATTATAATTTTAGAATGTGGGCTGATAATAATAAAATTTGCATAAATTATGGAGCTTTAAATAAGAAAAATTATAGTTTCGATAGAGAAAAGATTAAAGGAATACATCTTAAACAGAGCGTTTTAATGCAGGTTTTTGGCTATTTTACTATAGAAATAGAAAGTATTGGATACGGAGATGAAAAAGGAGAAAAAGCTATATTATATCCCATATGTAATAGCCAATTGAAAGATAGAATATTAAAAGATTTACTTAATGAATTTTTATATGAAGATAATTTTAATAAACCTCTTAGTAATGTATATTTTGGATTTTTTTATAAGAAAATTATTTTTTGGATAATTGTCACTTGGATAATTGCGTTTACCAAACCAAGCTTTATTTTATTTAGTATAGTCATGTTTATAATATTATTTATTATAGGACATATGGAATTTAAAAATACCGCACTGGGGATAAATAGAAATTTGGTTTGTATATGCCATAATAGTTTTAATAAGACTCAATCTCTTTTAAAGATGTCGACTATACAATCTGTGACTTTATCATATAATTATTTCCAACACAATAAGGGAGTTTGCAATTACAAATTTATTTTATATAGTTCTAATTATGGTAAAGAATTAAAGGTTAAAAATTTAAAAGATAATATTATTGAGACTTTTTTAAAATAACAATAGTTGGTAATACAATAGTATAAAATAATTGACTAAAATGTTTAAATATGTTATTATAACCATATAATTAAATGTGAGTAAAACAGTAGGAATTGATATTAAAACCTGTATTTACAAATTTTTTATTCTCTACAATACAGTATGGCAAAACAGTATAGCAGAGTGAATAAAGATCGCAGAAGTGGGCTTCTGTCTCTGTAAAGAGTCAGAAGCTTTTTAATACCATAATATGGAGGTGGAAACATTGGAAAGTATTCTGAGACTTATTAATTTAGCAAAAGTTTTTGATGAACAAAGAATAGTAAAAAATATTTCACTTGATATTAGAAGAGGTGAATTCTTAACTATCCTTGGACCAAGTGGCTGTGGAAAGACAACTACACTTAGAATGATTGCAGGTTTTGAAAAACTCACTGCTGGAAGTATTCTCTTAGATGGAGAGCCTATAGAAAATAGGGAACCTTATGAGTTGGATATTAATACGGTATTTCAAAACTATGCTCTTTTTCCGCATATGAATGTATTTGATAATGTAGCCTATGGTTTAAAAATTAAAAAAGTTAAAAAGTTAGAAATAAAAAAACGTGTTAATGATATGCTAGAGCTTGTACAGTTAGGTAATTACGAAAAAAGAATGCCATCTCGGTTAAGCGGGGGTCAAAAACAAAGGGTAGCAATTGCAAGGGCACTTATTAATAAACCTAAAATATTGCTTTTAGATGAACCTTTAGGTGCTCTAGATTTTAAATTAAGAAAACAAATGCAGATAGAATTAAAGATGCTTCAAAAAAAACTGGGGATAACATTTGTATATGTAACTCATGATCAGGAAGAGGCATTAAATATGTCTGACCGTATAGTTATAATGAATGGAGGATCTATAGAACAGGTAGGTGACGCTAGAGATATATATGAAAATCCTAAAACCAGGTTCGTAGCAAGTTTTATAGGTGAATCCAACTTGTTTGAGTCAACTGTGGAAGATATTTTTGAAGATAGGGTTATATTGAAAACTGGAGAGTTTAAACTTGCTGCTTTAAATAAAGCATTCAATTTAGGAGAGAGGGTGTCTGTTTTAGTTAGACCTGAAAATATTAAATATTCTTTAAGTCAAGTTGAAAATTTTAGTATTAAGGCAATAGCCCAAGAAAATGTATACTTAGGTTCTAATATAAGAACCACTTTTATTTTAGAAGATGGAAGAAAAATTGTATCCAATAATTATGATAAAAATTCAAGAATACCAGAAATTAATGAAACTTTATGGATATATTGGAATGTAAAGGACGCTATTATAATAGATAATAAGGAGAATACTGATGAGATTAATCAAACAAGCAAGGTGATGGTAAGTTGAAGATTGAAAAAAAGAGACTATTAAATTTTGAAAAAAGTTTTTTTATAGGGCCTGTATCTCTTTGGATGATAGTTTTAATGGGGGCGCCAATTTGCTATGTTATATTTATAAGCTTTCTACAAAGGGGGACAAATGGTGGAATTGATTTCGTATTTTCTCTGGATAACTATAAAAGAATTATATCACCACTGTATCTTAAGGTATTTATGGATTCTTTATTAATTGCACTTATAACTACTTTATTTACTTTAGTTGTAGGATATCCATTTGCATATCTTGTAGTAAAAATACCAAAAAAGTTTCGTATATTTGTTGTAATGCTTATAATTGTCCCTTTTTGGACTAACTCTCTTATAAGATCCTATGCTTGGATGACACTTTTAAGTACAGAGGGACTTGTGAATAATTTACTTATTAAAGTGGGATTTATAAAAGAACCTATTGAAATGTTGTATACTTATGGAGCTGTACTTATAGGAATGATATATACTCTTTTTCCATTTATGGTACTACCACTTTATACATCTATAGAAAAAGTTAATAAAAGTTACATTGAAGCAGCTAAAGATTTAGGTGCAACTTCTCTTAGAGCATTTCTAACAGTAACTTTACCGCTTACCAAGCCTGGAATTGTAGCTGGAAGTATTTTAGTCTTTATACCTTCCCTTGGATTATTTTATATATGTGATCTTATGGGAGGAAGCAAGGTAATGCTCATAGGCAATTTAATTAGAAATCAATTTTTAATATCTCGTGATTGGCCTTTCGGTGCAGCATTATCTGTATTTATGATAATTATTACACTGATACTTTTGCATGTAAGTACTAAGCTAGTAGGTAAAAAAGTGGATTTGGAGGTTTTTTAGCATGATAAATAAAATTCTTAAGAGAACTTCTGTCCTGTATATAGTGCTTGTATTCATTTTTTTATACTTACCTATAGCTGTGGTCGTAGTTTATTCTTTTAACAGTGCAAAAACAGGGGCAGCATGGAATGGAACTACTATTAACTGGTATAAGCAGTTGTTTGATGATTCAAATGTTATAGTTGCATTTAAAAATAGTTTGACCATAGCAGTTATAAGTACGATAGTTTCTTCAATAATAGGTACAATAGGGGCTGTAGGATTGTATAAGTATAAATTTAAGGGAAAAAGTGTAGTGGAAGGATTATTAAATATAACTATTGTTATACCTGAAATTATTATGGGAATTGCATTGCTTGTGTATTTTTCACAAATTGGGCTAACCCTTGGTATAGGTACCTTAGTTCTAGCACATGCAACCTTTAGTATTCCTTTTGTGTTTATAGTAGTTAGATCAAGACTTGCAGGATTCGATTTGTCAATGGAGGATGCAGCTATGGACCTTGGAGCAAATAGGCTTAAGGTTTTTACCAGTATTACACTTCCACTCATATTACCGGGCATATTTTCAGGGGCAATGATTGCATTTGTTCTTTCTTTTGATGATGTAATTATAAATTTTTTTGTATCGGGAGCGGAAAGCACAACTCTTTCAATAAAGATATTTTCTATGCTTAAATTTGGGTTATCTCCAGAGATAAATGCCCTTTGTACCCTTATGCTTTTAGTTACATTTGTAATTTTAGCTTCTGTACAAATTATTAAACTAATAGGAATAAAAAAAGTATAGGTTTAAATTTGTATGAATATTAATTTTAATATAATGAGGGGGGAATATTGAATGAAAAAGAAATTACTAAAACTATTGAGCTTATCAGTAATAGTTGCATGTACGATTGCTACTTTGTCTGGTTGCGGAAGTCAAAAACAGGCTTCTGGAAATGATGAAAAAGTAGTAAATGTGTTTACCTGGGCTAATTATGTACCCGATTCTGTAATAAAGGAATTTCAGAATAAAACAGGTATAAAGGTAAATTACAGTAACTTTTCAACTAACGAGGAAATGCTTACAAAACTTCAGGCAGCAAAGGGAGCTGAATATGATGTAGTAATATGCAGTGATTATATTATTGAAGTTATGGGAAAGCAAAAAAATATTTTAATGCAGCCTATAGACAAGTCAAAGATACCAAATTATAAAAATGTAGATCCTCGATTTTTAAATCAACTTTATGATAAAGGCAACAAATATTCTATTCCTTATACATTAGGAAGTCAGATAATAGTATATAATTCAGAAAAAGTTAAAATTCTTATAAAGGGATATAAAGATTTATGGAATTCTACACTTAAAAATTCTCTTGTACTTGTAGATGATCCTAGAATAGTAATAGGCATGACTCTTAAAAAATTAGGATATTCCATGAATGAGACGGATCCTAAGAAATTAGCTCAGGCTAAGGAAGAACTTAAAAAATTAAAGCCAAATGTAAAAGTACTTAATGCAGATACACCTCATAATAGTCTTATTAATGGAGATGCAACAGTAGGATTTATGTATGGTTCTCAAGCATCTACTGCAGTTAAAACAAATTCTAAGTTTAAAATAGTATATCCAGAAGAGGGCATGAATGCAGAAGAAGATAATTTTATTATACCAGTAAAAGCACCTCACAAAGAAAATGCTGAAAAGTTCATAAACTTTATGCTAGATGGTAAAATAAGCAATGAAGCTACAACAATTAATCAATATGTAAATACAAATAAAGCTGCCAAGAAATTTATGTCGAGTAGTTATTTAAACGACAAGGCAGTATTTATTCCAGATTCAGAGCTAAATAGGGCTGAAAGATTTAGAGATGTAGGTAATGCTGCAAAGACCTATGATTTAATATGGTCCGAATTCAAACAACAATAGCATTGAAAACTTAAATATAGATTTTAAATGAAATTTTATGGGGGAGGAAGGTTTATGAATATCTATGATTTAGTTATAAAAAACGCTCAAATAGCAGATCCAGAAAATGAAAAAATATTCCATGGCAATCTAGCAGTTCAAAATGGTAAGATAGCTTCAATTACTAGTGAAAATATAAGGGGCAGAAAGGAAATTGATGCTAAAAGTTGTATAGTATGCCCCGGTTTTATAGATATTCATGCCCATATTGATGGAAATATGAGCTATGGAGAATTGTCTTTAGTTCAAGGAGTTACTACAACAGTAGGTGGAAATTGTGGTGGTGGTCCTACAAATTTGAACAAGTTTTTTGAAACACAAAATAAAAATGGTTTTCCCATAAATCAACTTCAATTTATAGGCCATTCCTTTAGTTTAAGATATAAAGTTGGAATTGATAATCCCTATATAAATGCGACAAAAACTCAAATAGGGGAAATGAAAAAACTTTTGGAAAGAGAATTTGCAAATGGAGCTGTGGGGTTATCCTTTGGGCTTGAATATGCTCCAGGGTCTTCCTTTGAAGAGGTTATAGCCTTAAGCAAGCTTGCTTCACAGTATAAAAAGTTAATTTCTATTCACACAAGGCTTAAGGCTCCTGATGATTTAGAATCTCTTAAAGAAGCTGTTAAGATCTCAGAAATTACAGGTGCACTAGTTCAGGTATCCCATTTAGTATATCAATATGGAGAAGGAGTCATGACAGAGGCACTTGGTATTTTAGATAAGGCAAGAAAAAATGGAGTAAATATATGGGCAGACAGCGGAATGTATACTTCTTTTGCAACAGGTATAACCACCAGTGTTTTTGATGAAGATCATATTAAAAAATTTGGATGGAAATTCAGTGATCTATATATAGCTTCAGGAAAACTTAAAGGCAAGTGTCTTACAAAAAAATTGTATGACAAAATGAGACAAAATGATGAGGATGCAGTTATAATTTGTTACACTGGAGTAGAAGAAGAGATTTATGAAGCACTATTAAGAGATTATGTAGTACTGTCTTCAGATACAGGTCCTTCTCCTACAGGAGACGTAGGAGAAGGTCATCCTCAAAATTGTGGTACATTTCCACGCTTCTTTAAAAAGATGGTAAGGGAGAAAAAGTATCTTTCTCTTATTGATGCTATAAAAAAATGTACTTTGATACCGGCAAATATACTTGGTCTCAAAAATAAGGGAAGGTTGTCTGCAGGATGTGATGGGGATTTAGTAATATTTGATATAGATACTATTGAAGATAAATCTGACTTTTTGGGAAAAGGAAGACCAGATGCTTATCCAAATGGAGTTCATTATGTAATAGTTAATGGACATGTAGTAGCTGAGTATGGTAAAATTAAAAAAGATATTTTGCCTGGAAGGGCAATTAAAATGAATTAAATTAGGTATTTAAAAAAAATAGTCTAGCATACTGATTGGTTATTTTTTTGAAGATGTCTTATAAAGAGCATACCGTTTTTTAATTAGGTTATGCTCTTTATAACATTATATAGAGCATAATTACAACTATAGTAGACAAATAGGATGAAATAGATATAAAATATAAAATATAGTATTTAAATAACTATCAATGAATCTTACTTAGTGGGAGTTTATTTCTCCCACTAAGTTTAGATGAATTATCTAGGGGCGTAGCTACTGTTAGCTCCCACTTTGATAGAAGTGGGAGTGTTACAGTAGGTAGCCATCAGATAAAGGTATAATTTATATTGGAGGTTTTATAATGGCAATTTTAGTTTGCGGTGGGGCCGGATACATAGGCAGTCATATGATTGCAGAGTTATTGGAAAATAAGAAAGAAGTTATCGTATTAGATAATTTTGAAAAAGGACATAGATCTGCAATTTTAGGTGGAAAGGTATATGAAGGAGATTTAAGAGATGATAATATACTTGACAGAGTATTTGAAGAAAATCAAATTGAAGCTGTAATAGATTTTGCTGCTTATTCTCTTGTAGGGGAAAGTGTAGATGAACCTCTTAAATACTTTGATAATAATGTAGGTGGAACTTTAAATTTGCTTAAAGCAATGAGAAAGCATAATGTAAAGTATGTTGTATTTTCATCAACTGCAGCTACTTATGGGGAACCAAAAAGTATACCAATTTTAGAAAATGCAGTTACATATCCTACTAATCCCTATGGAGAATCGAAACTTACAGTGGAGAAGATTTTGAAGTGGAGTGATAGGGCATATGGTATAAAGTATGCTGCACTAAGATATTTTAATGCAGCTGGAGCACATATAAATGGGACTATAGGAGAAGATCACAGACCTGAAACTCATTTAATTCCAATAATACTTCAAGTAGCCTTAAAAAAGAGAGATAAAATATTCATATTTGGGGATGATTACAATACAGAAGACGGTACCTGTGTTAGAGATTACATTCATGTAACTGATTTAGCTAATGCTCATCTTTTAGCACTAAATAAAATTATGAAAGAAAATGAAAGTAAGATTTATAATTTAGGTAATGGAAAAGGATTTTCTGTAAAAGAAGTAATTGAAGTTTCAAGAAAGGTAACTGGAGAAAAAATAGAGGCTGAAATTGCACCTAGAAGACAAGGAGATCCAGCAGTGCTTGTGGCTTCTTCTAAGAAAGCCCAGGCTGAACTTGGGTGGAAGCCAAAATATAATTCTCTGGAGAACATTATTGGGACGGCCTGGAATTGGCATAAAAATCATGTAACTGGATATGAAAAATAATAGAATATAAACAGGAGAGGAGTTGAATATTGTTAAATAAACATAAATTTATTTAACATAAAATTATGGACTATAAAGAAATAATAGCAGAAAGAATTAAAGAAAATGTAGATTTAGAATTGGATTTTATAAAAGGTTTGATAGAGATACCTCCAAAGCCTGAGATGGGAGATTATGCATTTCCATGTTTTCAATTGGCAAAGACGTTAAGAAAAGCTCCAAATATGATTGCAGAAGAATTAAAAAGTAAATTAGACAAAGAATATTTTGAAAAAGTTGAAAATCTAGGACCTTATTTAAACTTTTTTGTAGATAAAGCAGCTTTTACAAAAGATACCTTAGAGAAGGTATTAAAAGAAGGAGAGAATTACGGGAAGTCTGAGTTAGGTAAGGGGAAAAATGTAGTTGTAGAGTTTTCGTCACCTAACATTGCAAAGCCATTTCATGTAGGACACCTTTTTAGTACATCTGTTGGAAATGCGTTGTATAAAATAATAAGTTCTCAAGGATATAACTGTACCAGAATAAATCATTTGGGGGATTGGGGAACTCAATTTGGAAAGCTCATATCTGCTTATAAAAGATGGTGTGATGAAGATTCCCTACATAAAGATCCAATAAAAGAGCTTTTAAGAATATATGTTAAATTTCATGAGGAAGCTGAAAAAGATCCTTCACTCGATGAAGAAGGTAGAATGTATTTTAAAAAATTAGAAGATGGATGCGAGGAAGAAGTTGCTCTCTGGAAAAAATTTAAAGATTTAAGCCTTAGAGAATTTAAAAAGATATACGACCTTTTAAATGTGGATTTTGATTCTTATGCAGGAGAGAGTTTTTATTCAGATAAAATGGATGCTGTAGTAGATGAAATAGACAAGACAGGTATTTTAGTTGATAGTAATGGAGCAAAAGTTGTAATGCTTGATGATTATAATTTACCTCCTTGCATTGTAAAAAAATCGGATGGAGCTACTATATATGCAACTCGTGATTTGACTGCAGCTATATATAGAAAGAAAACCTATGACTTTGATAAATGTATATATGTAGTGGGACTTGATCAGTCACTTTATTTTAGACAGATATTTGCAACTCTTAAATTAATGGGAAAAGATTGGGTTGATTCATGTGTACATGTAGGTTTTGGTCTTGTAAGATTTGCAGATAAAAAACTTTCTACAAGAAAGGGAGACGTAATATTCTTAGAGGATTTGTTGAACAGAGCTATAGAGAGAACCCTTGAAATAATAAATGAAAAAAATCCTGAGCTTGAAAATAAAGAAGAAGTTGCAAAGAAGATAGGTGTAGGAGCTGTTGTATTCACTTATTTAAAAAACAACAGAGAAAGAGATATAGTATTTGACTGGAATGAAATGCTAAGCTTTGAGGGAGAAACTGGTCCTTATGTACAATATAGCTATGCTAGAGGAAAGAGTATATTGAGGAAAGCTCCTGCCGATATAAGTGAAAATGTAGATTACAGCAAATTAAGTAGTAAAGAAGAATTTGAACTTGTGAAAATACTTCATGGTTTTAATAAGGCGGTATTAAGTGCTATAAATAAATTGGAACCATTTATAGTAACTAGATATGTAATAGATGCAGCTAAAGCCTTTAATAAGTTTTACAATGCACACAGCATTATAAATGCTGAAGATGAAGATGTGAAGGCAGCTAGGATTCAGCTTGTAAAGGCTTCCTGTCAGGTAATAAAAAATGGATTGAATTTACTTGGAATAGATGTAGTAGAAAAGATGTAAAAATAGCATTTGTATTTTGAATCCAATTCTACAGCGGAATGGAGATGGAGAAGTTACTTAGTAACTAGGTTATGGAAATCAAAGAGTATAAACAGCGTATAAATATTTCACAAGATATATTTTTAAGTTGTAATATGAATGATGTAGCATATTTTGATATAGAGACAACAGGATTTGATAGGGAACATGACAACATAATACTTATATCTTTTGGGAGATTCTTAAGCAAGGATGACTTTGAAATGAAACAGTATTTTTCGGATGTTTTAGAAGACGAAAGAGAAGTTATATATAATTTTGGATTAGATGTAAAAAGATATAGCAGCTGGTGTTCCTATAATGGAATAGCATTTGATGAGCCTTTTATAAAGGAAAGGGCTCATCAAAACAACATGTGTTTTGAAACTCCTGAACATCACATAGATTTGTACAGGCTCATAAGACCTTACTATAAACAACTTGGAATGGAAAGATGTAACTTAAAAACTGTAGAAAAGCACCTGGGAATAGACCGAAAAGATAAAATAGATGGTGGAATTAGTGTAGATCTGTATAAAGAATTTCTAGAAAGTAAAAATGAAAATATAAAGAAAACTATAATGCTGCACAATTATGAAGATGTTTTAAATTTACCCCAAATACATGAATTTGCTTGCAAAATTAAAAATAATAATTTGCTTGTAAGGGAAGATTGTATTACAGAGAAACAGTTAAAATATTTAAAAATACTTTTGAAAAAGAATAATATACGACTAGATATTCAATTAGAAAAAGTATCTAAAAGAGCTGCTTCTCACGTCATAGACCATCTCCTAAAAGGTGAAAGTGATTGTGATGAATTAGTAAATATAATAAATAATAGTTACTAATACTTTTAATATAAAATTAAATTTTTAAAGTATTTGTACTTTATATCGAAAAAGAATTGTATAATTAAAATAGGGAGGGATAATGGTATGATAGGAGAGATAATGCATTCTGATATTGTAAAATTGAAGAGAGAAGATAGTCTCCATAAGGCTCTAGATGTAATGTATGACCATAATATAAATGGAGCACCCGTAGTTGATGAAAACGGTAAACTAACAGGTATGATAGTAAAAGCGGATATATATAGGTTCTTAATGGAAGAAGGACATTATGATACATGTCCTGTTGACTGGGTTATGGCAAAGGATGTAGTTACAGCTAAAAGTGATGAAGATATTTTAGATGTTGCAAAAAGGCTGAGGGAAAAGAACATAGTATCTATTCCTGTAATTGATGATGAAAATACGGTTAAGGGAATTATATCTATTGAAGATATAATGGATTATGTTATAAAAAAGTTCTGATATTTATATCAGAACTTTTTTATATTATTACAACCTTTTGTATGATAGGGACATTTTGAACCAGCACATGATCCACAATCACATTTACCTTTGGCTTTATTTTTAATATTTTTATAAAGTACATATAAAGCTGTTACTGCAATAATTGTTGTTACTATGATTTCTAACAATTAAAACGCCTCCATTATTTAAATATCAGTGAAGCTATATTAAATACAGTAAAAGAAGATATCCATGCTAGTAAAAGTTGGTATGTTACGGAAAATATCGCCATTTTGCTTCCATATTCTTTTTTCATGGTTGCTATTGCAGATATGCAAGGGGTATATAGCAATACAAAAACTAAGAATGCATAAGCGGAAATAGGGGAAAATTGACTTTGAAGAGAGGTGACTAAATTTCCACCATATACAATACTCATAGTACTTAATACAATTTCTTTTGCAGTGATACCTGTGATAAGTGATACTGAACTTTGCCAGGTGCCAAATCCCATTGGTGAAAATATAGGACTTATTAATTTACCGATAGAAGATAGAATACTTTTATCCATGGATACCATACCAGATAAATTGAAGTTAGACAAAAACCAGATTAAAACCGACATGGAAAATATTATGGTACCTGCTTTTTTTAAGAATCCCTTAGCTTTTTCCCAAGTGTGAAATAACAAACTTTTTAATTCAGGAATATTGTATTCAGGAAGTTCTATTATAAAAGGTTCTTCGTCTTTTTTAAATAAGGTATTTTTAAAAATGAGGCCAATTAAAAAGGCTATAAAGATTCCAAGAATGTACAAAGAAAATACTACAGTAGTTTTATTTTTAGTGAAAAAAGCTGATGCAAATAGTGCATATATAGGTAACCTAGCGTTACATGACATTAAAGGTATAAGTAATGCTGTTAATTTTCTATCTTTTTCACTTTCGAGTGTTCTAGAAGTCATAATTGCAGGCACGGAACAACCAAAACCTACTATAAGTGGTATAAAAGCTTTTCCAGACAATCCCATTTTTCTCATAAGTTTGTCCATTATAAAAGCCCCTCTTGCCATGTATCCACTGTCTTCCAGAAAAGATACTCCTAAAAATAAACAGAATATAACGGGGAAAAATACAACTACAGATCCTACACCAGATAGAATGCCATCTACTAAAAGAGAACTAAACCAGTTACTTGTTCCTACTAAGAGCATCTTTAAATCCGGTTTTAAGAAGCTTTCTAAAAAATTGTCAAAAATATCTGCAGTAGGTTGACCTACCCAGCTAAAAGTAAATTTGAAAATCAATATTAAGCATATTAAAAATATTGGATAAGCTAAAAATCTATTTAAAACTACCTTATCTATTTTTTCAGTAGTTGAAGTAATATTTTTTTTTGTTTCCTTAACACATTTGTTTAAAATATTATTTATATAGGAATAGGCTGCTTTTTCATTTTCAAAGATAAATTTGCTATTATCTGTTTCCTTTAAAAAGTTACCACTTTTAAGAATTTCAAGAAGGTTGTCTATACCTTTTCCTTTAGCTGCTACAATTGGAACCACTGTTACTCCTAGTTCTTTAGAAAGTGCTGAAAAATCTATTTTTAATCCTTTAGATTCTGCTGCATCCATCATATTCAAAACTAATATAATAGGTTTATTAAATTGTTTCAATTGAGTTGTAAGATATAGATTCCTATTTAGATTTGATGAATCTACAATATTTATTATTACGCTTGGATTTCCTGTAAGTAAAAATTCTTTGGATACTTTTTCTTCATTAGAATATGTATCCATGGCATATATTCCGGGCAAATCTACAATTTTTATAAAATTATCTACGTAACCTTCCTTTTTTTCAACGGTTACTCCAGCCCAGTTTCCAACATATTGATTTGAACCAGTTAGATGATTAAATAAAGAAGTTTTACCTACGTTTGGGTTGCCAAGTAAAGCTGCTACGATCATAATACTCCTCCCGTCTATAACTTCATTATTAATAATTTTATGCAGGGACATTTACTGATATATTTTGTGCATCTTTCTTACGTATAGCTAAATTGAAGCCCCTTAAGTTTATAACTATAGGATCCCCTAAAGGAGCACAATTTTTTAATAATACTTCAGTCCCTTCTATGCATCCAAGAGCAAGAAGTCTTTTAACTAATTTTTCATTACCACTTATACTTTTTATCATTCCAATTTCACCTAATTTTAAATCACAAATACTCATATAAAGCCACCTCCCAATTTGTTAAATATAATGAAAATCATTATCATTTCTAATATTATAATATCATATTAGAAATATACTGTCAACCGATTATTTTTTTCGAATATTGATATTATAAGTATGTATGTTAAAATAATAAGATATATTTATTTTTTAAAATAATAGTTAAGGAGAATAAGGAGTATGAGTATAGCAGCTTTTTTTGATATTGATGGTACTTTATATAGAGAGGGTCTTATAACAGAGGTATTTAAAAAATTGGTAAAATATGAAGTAATACCTGGAGAAAGATGGTATAAGGAAGTTAAACCAGAATATGAAAAGTGGGATAAAAGAGAAGGAAATTATGATAATTATCTTTTAAAGATTGCTGGTATATATATTGAAGCTATAAAAGGTCTTCACAGATCGCAAATAGAATTTATAGCCAAAAATGTAGTTTCACAAAAGGGCCATAGGGTGTATTCTTATACTAGGAATATGATAAAATGGCATAAGGAGCAGGGACACAAGGTTATAACTGTATCTGGAAGTCCAGTGGAGCTTGTAAGGGAAATGGCTGTTAGATATGGATTTGACGATTATGTAGGAGCTGTGTATATTATAGATAGTAGGGATATTTATACGGGAGAAGTTGTTCCTATGTGGGATAGTGCTAGCAAGAAAAAAGCCATAGAATTATTAGTTGAAAAATATGGTATAGATTTAGCAAAAAGTTATGCATATGGGGATACTTCAGGAGATTTTGCAATGCTCAATATGGTTGGAAATCCTGTCTGTGTAAATCCAACCCGGGAACTTTTGAAAAAAATAAAAGATAATAGTGTTTTAAGCGAAAAGGCAAAAGTAATAGTAGAAAGAAAAGATATGATATACAAACTAGAAACAAAGTGCATAAATGATATATAAATTGTTTATGTTTTTAAAATGAATTGGAGAAGAGTGATAAAGTGATAGAAAGACTTAATGATGTTGGTGTTGAAATGCCTATGACAGAAAGCTCACTAAAAGTAGAAAACAATAACTGTGTTTTTAAAGATTCTGTATTTTTTGATCTAGAACATTATATATATAAGAAACCAATATGTATAGGAGTATTTGGATGCTGCTTTTATGATTACAAAAATCAAATTCTAAAAGTAACTCAGTATATGATAGAAAACAGCAAAGATGTAAGAGATATACTTGATTTAGCAAGAAGTTACTTTGAAACTATGATTGAAATGGGAAAAAAATATATAGTGACTTTTTCGGGCAACAATGATTTTACAGTAATAAACTATCTTTTTGAGAAATATGGTATAGAATTTAATATAAAAGATTATTTTATAAGTATAGATTTGCAAAAAGAATATGAAAAAGAAATGCATAAATCCATAGGACTAAAAGCACTGGAAAAAGAATTTGGAATAAATAGGGAAAACGAAGTAATAAGTGGTTCAAATTTGGCTAAAACCTTTAGTAAAATAGCAAAAGATGATGAATATATAAAGAGAATGCCTGAAATGAAAAAACAAAAAATATTATTGTATAATGAGCAGGATGTGGTAAGCTTATTTGATATATATACAAAGTGGAATGATGTTTTTGTAGGCTCTGCTCAAAATATATAGAAGACTTATGCAAATATAAGATAAAATGAATTGAGGTGGCTCATTTGATGTTTACACCTATAAAGAGTACAAAGGTATATGAACATGTAATAGTGCAAATTGAAAATATGATTATGGATGGTACTTTAAAAAGGGGAGACAAACTTCCTTCTGAAAGAGAGTTAGTTGATAACTTTAAAGTTAGTAGGACTTCTATAAGGGAGGCTTTAAGGGCACTTCAAGTTATAGGACTCATAGACAGCAGGCAGGGAGAAGGAAATTTTATAAAGCAAAGCTTTGAGGATAGTTTGTTTGAACCATTGTCCATAATATTTATGCTCCAAGGTGGGAAACCTGAAGAAATAATGGAAGTTAGAAAGATTATAGAAGTGAAGACAGCAGCTATAGCTGCAGAAAAAATAAATGACGAGCAGCTAAGTAATCTGGAGAAATTAGCAAATGCTTTCAAGACCTCTAAAGATGAGAAAGATAATGTAGAACTTGATAAACAGTTTCACTATCAAATTGCCCAAGTTACTGAAAATTTTTTGATAAAAAATATTTTAAATTCAATGTCTTTTTTAATGGATTCCTTTTTAAAAGAAGCTAGAAGTAAGATATTGGTAGATAAAGGAAATCTATCAGTACTTGCAGCACAGCATATTAAAATATGTGAAGCTATTAAAAATCATGATGCTGCAATGGCTTCAGAAGAAATGAAAAAACATTTAGATTTTACAGATAAGTATATTAGAAATAATATGTAATGATCTGATGAATGTAAAAAAAGCCTTTTGCTTAAATAAAATAGTTAACTTATTAACGTTAATAAGTTAACGGCTAATACACTATAATATGAAAATTAGGGTACAGATAAAAATTTTTATCTGTACCCTAATTTTTATGAAAACGTTACGACTACAACATAATTTAATTAATTCAATTTATTATAAGTAATGTTAACAATATAACAATTGTAGAAAAATTGAAATGATTATGCTAATATAATGTCAAAAGTGGTATTACCATAATACCAATAAGGTTTTTCAAGGGGGATTAAAATGAACAATTATTTACTTTTTCTTATTGCACTCATACCAATTGTTTGGCTAATGGTATCGCTTGGGGCTCTAAAAATACCGGGACAAAAGACATGCCCTTTCACATTAGTTGTTACTATGATTTTAGCTATAATTGTATGGAAAATGCCAATTTTTAATGCTATTACAGCGGCACTTGAAGGTATAGCTCTTGCAATATGGCCTATTATGATTGTCATTATAGCTGCTGTTTTCACCTATAATATTACAGTTTACACTAAAAGCATGGATGTAATAAAAAAGATGATGACAGGTATTACTACAGATAAAAGAATATTAGTTCTTATATTGGCCTGGGCCTTTGGAGGATTTATGGAGGCCATAGCAGGGTTTGGAACTGCAGTTGCTATACCTGCAAGTATACTGGCAGGACTTGGATTTGATCCTGTATTTGCAGCTATAATATGTCTTATTGCAAATACAACACCTACTGCCTTTGGAGCAATAGGAATCCCTGTAACAACTCTTGCAAAGGTTGCAAATATTAATGTAACTCAGCTAAGTTATGCAGTAGGACTACAGCTTGTAATTTTAATTGTGGTTGTTCCAGTTGTGCTAGTAATGCTTACAGGAAAAAGTGTGAGAGCCATAAAGGGATTTTGGGGAATTTCCCTTGCATCAGGAATTTCTTTCGCAGTTCCGCAGCTTCTAGCTGCAAAATATCTTGGAGCTGAGCTTCCAGCTATACTTGGATCTGTTTGTTGTATGATAGTTACAATTGCTGTAGCTAAAATATTTTATAAAGATACTGCTGATAAGCAAGCAGAAAAGGTTTCCACAAAAGAAGGAGTACTTGCATGGATGCCTTTTATACTGGTATTTCTATTTGTAATATTGAGCAGTGCACTGTTCCCACCAATAAATAGGGCGTTGTCTTCTGTAAAAACTTCAGTACTCATTTATTCGGGAAAAGGAGGATCACCTTATATATTTAACTGGCTGTCAAATCCAGGAACCTTAATTATAATAGCTACATTTATCGGTGGACTTATCCAGGGTGCTAAAATTACAGAAATAGTTGGAGTTCTGGGAAGTACCTTTAAACAGATGTACAAGTCAGCTATTACTATAATTGCCATAGTAGCTCTTGCAAAAATAATGGGCTACAGCGGGATGATAAAGTCTATATCGGTTGTTTTAGTAGCTGCAACTGGGAGATTTTATCCACTTATTGCTCCTATAATTGGTGCGCTTGGAACTTTTGTAACTGGAAGTGATACTTCAGCTAATGTACTCTTTGGAGGACTTCAGGTTGAAGTTGCTAAATCACTTGGATTAAATCCATACTGGCTTGCAGCAGCTAATACTGGTGGAGCAACAGCAGGAAAGATGATTTCACCTCAAAGTATAGCAGTTGCAACAGCGGCTACTGGACTTGTAGGGCAAGAAGGAAAGATACTAAATTCAACCTTAAAGTTTTGCATAGTTTATGTAATTGTTTTAGGAATTATTGCTTACTTTGCAGGACCTATATTTGGATTTAATTAGATCAATACTTACGAAAGGAGAATTTGATTATGGCTGAAGTATGTTTACCTTATAGTAAAAAGACAATTGAAATTCAAATTGATGATAAAAATTTAGTTGGAGTTTTAAGGTCAAGGGCAGAAGATTACAAACCTCAATTTGGGGAAGCTGAAATAGTTGAAAGGGCACTTGATAATCCAATTGCTTCATCTAAATTAGAGGATTTAGTAAAGGGTAAAAAGGATATGGTTATAATAACGAGTGACCATACAAGACCTGTACCAAGTAAAATAATAACACCAATACTTTTAAAAAGAATAAGAAAGGTAAATCCAGATATTGATATAAAAATTTTAATAGCAACAGGATTTCACAGGGCTACTACTAAAGAAGAACTTATAGCTAAATTTGGAAAAGATATAGTTGAAAATGAAAATATAATAATACATGATTCTAGAGACGAAGAGAGCCTTGTTAAAATTGGAACACTTCCTTCTGGTGGAGATCTCATAATAAACAAAATTGCTGCTGAAACTGAACTTTTAATGGCAGAAGGTTTTATAGAATCTCACTTCTTTGCAGGATTTTCAGGAGGAAGGAAGAGTATTTTACCTGGAATAGCTTCTGCAAAGACCATAATGGCAAACCATTGTTCTGAATTCATAGCAAGCCCTTATGCAAGGACAGGTAAGCTTAACAATAATCCTATACACAGGGACATGTTATATGCTGCAAAAAAAGCAAAGCTTGCATTTATAGTAAATGTAGTTATAGATGAAGATAAGAAGATAATAAATGCTTTTGCAGGAGACAGTAGGATTGCCCATGAAGAGGGATGTAAATTTGTGGAGGATTTATCTAAAGTAGATAAGGTTCAGGCTGATATTGCCATTTCGACAAATGGAGGATATCCACTGGATCAAAATATATATCAGTCAGTTAAAGGTATGACTGCAGCTGAAGCTACTTGCAGAGAAGGCGGTGTAATAATAATGGTAGCTGCCTGTGATGATGGCCATGGCGGTGAAGGATTCTATAATAATTTGGCAAATGCAAATTCTCCAAAGGAGTTTTTAGAGAAAGTTTCTAAAGTGCCTAGAGGAGAAACAATACCAGATCAGTGGGAATCTCAAATACTTGCTAGAATACTAAGTACACATACTGTAATAATGGTAACAGATATGTGTGATCCTGAGATTATAAAAAATATTCATATGCAGCATGCTTCAACTATTTCTGAAGCTTTAACTAGAGCATATGGCATTATGGGAAAAGATGCTAAGGTAGCAGTTATTCCTGATGGAGTTTCAGTTATCGTAAGTTAATTTATAAATTCATATAAAAATTTTGGAGGTAACTTAAATGGATATATTAGTATGTATAAAACAGGTACCAGGAACTTCTAAAGTTGAAGTTGATCCTGTAACTGGTGTTTTAAAAAGAGAAGGAATAGATTCCAAAATGAATCCTTATGATCTGTATGCACTTGAAACTGCACTTAGGATCAAAGAAGAAAAAGGAGGAACAGTAAAAGTTATAAGTATGGGACCTCCCCAAGCTGCTGAAGTTATAAAAGAAGCTTATATGATGGGTGCAGATGAAGGTGTGCTTCTTTCAGATAGAAAATTTGCAGGAGCGGATGTACTTGCAACATCCTATACTATTGCTCAAGGAATAAAGAAAATGGGACATATAGATTTAATATTGTGTGGAAAGCAGACTACAGATGGAGATACTGCACAAGTTGGGCCTGAAATGGCTGAATACTTGCAAATACCACATATAGCTAATGCACTTAGTATAGAAAAGGTTGAAGAAAAATCCATGGTAGTGAAAATGGATATGCCAAATACAGTTGAAGTAGCTGAAATAAAATATCCTTGTCTTTTAACAGTAGAAAAAGATATATTTCAGCCTAGACTTCCATCTTATAAAAAGAAACTTGAAACCAAAGATAGAGAAGTAAAAGTATTTGGGTACAAGGATTTTGAAGATAAGGATGAAAATAAATATGGATTAAATGGATCTGCAACCCAGGTAGAAAGAATATTCCCACCAGAAGTGAATAATGATAAAGAAATGTGGAAGGGAAATGGAATTGAACTTGCAGATAGACTTTCAAAAAAGCTTAAAGAACTTAAATTTATCTGATGGCTACCTACTGTAACACTCCCACTTTTATCAAAGAGGGAGCTAACAGTATCTACGCCCCTAGATAATTCAGCTAAACTTAGTGGGAGAAACAAGCTCCCACTAAGTAAGATTCATTGATAGATTAAAGTTTCAAGGAGGAATTGATATGGGTAAATTAGTAATAAATGAAAATAAACTTACTCCTTCAATTATAGAAGAATTGATTGGAATATGTCCATTTGGAGCAATGGAAAATAAAGATGGAAAATTAGAAATAAGTGCTGCTTGTAAAATGTGCAAGATGTGTGTGAAAAAAGGACCTTGTGGGGTAGTTGAATTTATAGAAGATGAAATTAAGCAAATAGATAAAAGTTTGTGGAAGGGAATAGCTGTATATGTAGACCATGTAGAAGGAAATATACATCCTGTAACCTATGAACTTATTGGAAAAGCAAGAGAACTTGCGGCTAAAATAAAACATCCTGTTTATGCAGTTTTTGTTGGATGCAATATAAAAGACAAAGCGGAAGAATTGCTGCATTATGGTGTAGATGAAGTATTTGTATATGATTATAATGAGCTTAAAGATTTTAGAATAGAGCCTTATACTGCAGCTCTTGAAGATTTTATAAACAAAGTAAAACCTTCGACATTTTTAGTTGGTGCAACTACAGTTGGAAGGTCACTGGCACCTAGAATAGCAGCTAGATTTAGGACTGGGCTTACAGCTGACTGTACTGTACTTGACATGAAGGAAAATACAGATCTTGTCCAAATAAGACCTGCATTTGGAGGAAATATAATGGCTCAAATATTGAATCCAAATAACAGACCACAACTTGCCACTGTTAGATACAAGGTTATGAATGCACCTGATAGATCAGAAAAAATATCAGGTAAAATAACTGTAGAATCTATGGATAAAAATAAGCTTAAATCAGATATAGAAGTATTAAAAATAATCAAGAAGAAAATTGAAGAGGAAATATCTGAAGCTGATGTAATAGTTGCAGCAGGAAGAGGAGTTAAATCCGAGAAGGATATGGAACTTATAAAAAAACTTGCTAATTTAGTTGGAGGACAAGTTGCTTGCACAAGACCTCTTATAGAAGCAGGATGGTTAGATGCAAAGAGACAGATTGGTCTTAGTGGAAGAACAGTTAAACCAAAACTTATAATAACTTGTGGTATATCTGGTGCTATACAGTTTGTAGCAGGAATGAACAATTCAGATTTGATTGTTGCAATAAACAAAGATCCAAAAGCTCCTATATTTAATGTAGCAAACATAGGCATTGTAGGAGATATATATGAAATTATACCTAAACTTATAGAAAATATAAAGTCTGGTAAAAATTTGTGTGAAGCAATTTAAGGCATATTTTAGTTTGGAGGAAATGATATGGAAAAATGTATTGAAAAGTATAAAAAATTGGACAATACTGATGTAGATTTTTTAATAGATTTACTTGGAAAAGATAGAGTTTTTGTGGGAGAAGATATAAACGCAGATTACAGCCATGATGAATTAGGAGGTGTAAGTAAATATCCTGATGCAATGGTAGAAGTATTGAGTGCACAAGAAGTATCAAAGATAATGACCTATGCATATAAAAACAACATTCCAGTAGTGGCAAGGGGGTCAGGCACCGGTCTTGTTGGTTCATCTGTTCCAATAGAAGGTGGAATAATGATAAATTTAACAAAGATGAACAATATACTTGAATTGGATGAAGATAATCTTACATTGACACTAGAACCTGGAGTACTTCTAATGGATATAGGCAAATTTGTAGAAAGCCATGATTTATTTTACCCACCAGATCCTGGTGAAAAATCTGCAACAATCGGTGGAAATGTAAGTACTAATGCAGGAGGAATGAGAGCTGTTAAGTATGGAGTTACAAGGGATTATGTAAGAGGACTTGAAGTAGTTCTTCCTAATGGTAAAATATTAGAGTTTGGTGGGAAAATTGTAAAAAATAGCTCCGGTTATAGCATAAAGGATTTGATATGCGGTTCAGAAGGTACTCTTGGAATAATTACAAAGATAATACTAAAACTAGTGCCACTTCCTAAAAAATCAATAAGCCTTCTTATACCATTCCCTGACTTAAATAGGGCTATAAGCACGGTACCTAAAATAATAAAGTCAAAAGCTGTACCTACTGCTATAGAATTTATGCAAAGAGAAGTAATACTTGCAGCAGAAGAATTTTTAGGCAAGAAATTCCCGGATAACTCTTCGGATGCCTATTTACTCCTTACATTTGATGGAAATAGCAGAGAGCAAATAGAAGGAGATTATGAAAAGGTAGCAGATATATGCTTAAAAGAAGGTGCGCTGGACGTATATATTACAGATACTGATGAAAGAAAGGAATCCGTTTGGTCTGCAAGAGGTGCTTTCCTTGAAGCTGTTAAGGCGACTACTACGGAGATGGATGAATGTGACGTTGTAGTACCTAGAAATAGAGTAGCGGAATTTGTTAAGTATACAAATGACGTTCAAGACAAATTTAATATTAGAATAAGAAGTTTTGGACACGCAGGTGATGGGAATTTACACGTTTATATTTTAAAAGATGACTTGTCAGAGGATGAGTGGCAAAAAAGATTAAGCGGTGTATTTGACTGCCTGTACAAAAAATCTGAAGAACTGGAAGGTGCAGTTTCAGGAGAACATGGAATAGGATATGCTAAAAAGAAATATATAAAAAGACAATATGGAGAAGATTATATTGAACTTATGAGAAATATAAAACTTGCATTTGATCCTAAAAATATACTAAATCCAGATAAAGTATGTGAATAGTTAGAGGGAATCTCTAAAGAGAATTTGACATATGCAGTGGGATATATGCTGCCAATTTTAACACCGTTAAAACTTATGAAAAAGTTTTTTAAATGTGTTTTCAATTTTGGCAGTATATTTTTGTATAAGTTTAAATTGCATTTCTTACACCTTTTTTGTTTTTATATCTAAGGATACTTAATATAAAAAAGGCTAATCCTATAATAGTATAAGTATAACAAGAAAGGTATGAGTTTATGGATGGAATTGATTTAATGATTGAGGAACATAAAAACATAAAAAGGATGTTAGTTGTTATTAGAAAAGCATGTTTAGGTATTATGAATGGAAAAGGAATTGATTACGGAGATTTTGAAAAGATAATTGACTTTGTAAGAAATTATGCAGATAAAAATCATCATGAGAAGGAAGAAAAAATCTTATTTAATAGAATGATAGATGAGATTGGAGGAGCAGCAGAGAAATTAGTTAAGTTTGGAATGCTTGTTGAACATGACTTTGGAAGACTATATATTAAGGAGCTTGAGGAAGGAATTGCTAGGGTTAAGGCCGGTGACAATGAGGCCAAACTTGATGTGATTGCTAATGCTATATCTTATACACATTTATTGAATAGGCATATAGATAGGGAAGACAATGTTGTTTATTCTTTTGCCAAGAGAGAACTTTGTGAAGAAACATTAAATAAAGTCAATATAGAATGCGATAAATTCGAAGAAAAAATGTATAGAGATGATGTTCAGACTAAGTATATTCAGATATTAGAATTGCTTGAACAAAAGTACAAATAAGATTTAATTACTTATAAAAATTAACTGTAGTTTTATTAACCATGTCTAAAAAGGCAAGAAAATGGTCATTTAGGAGTTTTATGTTGAAGTATATAATACATCTCGCCTTTGTTTACGATGCTGAGAAAAGTCTGTCATAAGAATTAAAATATGTATGAAAGAGTATGCTAAAATTGCCTAATTAGCATGCTTTTTTTTACTTTCAATCAGTCATAGCTTATTTATGATATAATAAAAGGATTGAAAAATTTAAATTTATAGGGAGAAGTTATGTTAACTGAAGATGCACTGTTACAAATATTTAATGAACAAACTACAGGTGAAAATTATTTAAAAGGCCACAGAGTTCTAGACAATGATCTAGTGTCCTCCATAGATATAATAGATGAAGACAAATTAATTTGTATAGAAGGAAATGTGATTTCAGAAAATCTTTTTAACGAATACAATACTAAGATTGAAATGGATACGGATAACAAAAGCATTTTTTCTACATATTGCAGTTGCCAGGATTATGAAAAAAATGAATTTAAAAAAACAAACTACTGCTGTAAACATCTCACAGCTACTTTTTATAAGGCTCTAGGGGATTTAGTTCAGCATGAAACTTTAAAAGATGATGATATAAATAGTATATTTAAAAATAAAAGTAATGTTTTATCCTTACTTTTAGGAGATGAAAAAGATAAGGAAGAATTAAAAATAGAGGTTTATATAAATAAAAACCAATGGAATGGTAATATAACAGCTGAATTTAAAATAGGAGTGAAGTCCACAAGTTCAAGTAACCTCTATGTTTTAAAGGATATAAATCATTTTTTTACATGTTATTATAATAATGTTCCTATAAAATATAGTAAAAATTTTACTTTCGATATAAAAAAGCAAAAGTTATCAACTAAGGATAAGAGACTCATTTCCTTTATAGAAACTTTGAAGGAAATGGAAAAAGATTATAAATATTTTCGTAAAAAAGGTGAGGAATGTGTAAGTGGAAAGTACATTATCATTCCTAAGTATTTAGTTAGAGAATTTTTTGAAGTTATAAAAAAACATAGAATATATCTAAATGAAGGATTTTTTTCTAGACCTATAGAAACAGAAATCCTATTTGAAAATCCAGCTGTGGAGTTTGACTTGAAAACTATAAAAGACAATTATGTTCTAAAATCTTTATCGGGTATGCCAGAGTCCCTTAGTTCTAAAAATGATGTCTTCTTATATGGTTCTACTATATATCTGCCAGATTATGAATTCTGCTATAAAATAAGTCCTTATTTGAAGGTATTTAACGAAGCTAGAGTAGTAACTATAGATAAAGCTCAGGAAGATACTGTATTAAAAAAGCTCATTCCCAATCTTAATTTTTTATCAGATAGAGTTACTTTGTCAAAGACTATAAGAAATAAGGTAGTAATTGATAAGTGTAAGTTTAACTTTTATTTTAACAAGGAAAGTAAGGATATCACACTTGTTTTAAAAGTTAAATATGAACAATTTGAATTTAATATTTTTGAAGATTGTGATGAAAAGATTATATATAGGGAATCTAAAAGGGAATCTCAAGTTATTGGAATTCTCACGTCACTAGGATTTGAAGAGGTAAATGGAAAGTTTTACTTTCTTATGGGGGATGATTATATTTTCAATTTCTTTAAAAATGAAGTATTTAAACTTCAAGAAATAGGAGAAGTTTACTATTCAGAAAATTTTAAAGGCATAAAATCCATAGGTAGTAAAGGCATAAATGGAGATATCAAAACAGGTAAATATAATTATTTTGAAATGGGTTTTAAAATAGGGGATATAGATCCAAGGGAAACTACAGGTATATTAAAAGCCTTTAGAGATAACTTGAAATATTACAAGCTGAAAAGCGGAGAATATCTTGACCTTGAAGAATTAGAACTCAAAAAGTTTTTAAAACTTTTAGATGCAGTTTCCTATAATAATATAGAGGATAATAATATAATGATAGATACGAATAAAGCTATCTTCATTGATGGATATTTGGAAGATAACAATATTACATATATAAAGGGAAAAAAAGAGCTAAATAGAATAAGAAATAAATTTAAAAATGTAGACAAATTGGAATTTGAAGTTCCAAAAGAATTAAATGCTTCCTTGAGGGAATATCAAAAAGTAGGGTATAAGTGGTTAAAAAATTTAGATTACTTTGGATTTGGTGGAATTCTAGGAGATGAAATGGGACTTGGAAAAACACTGCAAACTATTACTTTTATACTTTCCACCCAAGGAAGCAAATCTTTAATTATAGTTCCCACATCCTTGGTTTACAATTGGATAGATGAATTTGAAAAGTTTGCGCCTACTTTAAAGGTATTACCTGTTGTGGGGACAAAAGAAGAAAGAGAAACAGATGCTTTTCATATGGAAAACTACGATGTTATTATAACTACATATAACCTTTTAAAAAGGGATTTGAAAATGTACTCTGAAAGAGAATTTGATTACTGTATATTAGATGAAGCACAATATATAAAAAATCCAAATGCTCAAAATACAAAGGCAGCAAAACAAATAAAAGCAAAGACACGGTTTGCTTTATCTGGAACCCCTATGGAAAACTCTCTTATGGAACTTTGGTCTATATTTGATTTTATAATGCCAGGTTATCTATATGATAAAAATAGATTTAGCGTAAGATACTATAAAAAGCTTAAAGAAAGTCCTGAGGTAATTGAAGAGTTAAATAGACTAATAGCTCCTTTTATACTTAGACGTAAGAAAAAGGATGTTATAGTGGAATTACCTGATAAAATAGAAAAGACACTTATGGTTACTTTAGATGATAAGCAGAAAAAGGTTTATAAAACTTACGCAGATCATGCAGTTGACCTCATTGAAAAAAAAGTAAAAGAAGATGAATTTAAGAATAGTAAAATAGAGATACTTTCTTATATAACGAAACTTAGGCAATTATGTTTAGATCCTAGTATATTAATAAATAATTACAGCGGCGGCAATGGAAAAATGGATGCGCTAGTAGAACTTCTTCATAAAAGCATAGCACAAGGACATAGAATACTTGTTTTTTCTCAATTTACATCTGTGCTTAAAAATATAGGGGAAAAAATTTCTGGAGAGAAAATCCCATTTAGTTATTTAGACGGTACTATAAAATTAGAAGAAAGAATAAACATAGTAAAAAAATTTAACAAAGGTAAAAATTCAGTGTTTTTAATAAGCTTAAAAGCTGGAGGAACAGGATTAAATTTAACTTCAGCAGATGTGGTAATTCATTTTGATCCCTGGTGGAATACAGCGGTAGAAGAACAGGCTGCAGACAGGACTCATAGAATAGGGCAAAAAAATGTAGTGGAAGTTATAAAAATTATAGCTAAAGGTACAATTGAAGAGAAGATAGTACTTCTTCAAAATGAGAAGAAAAAGCTTATAGAAAAATTAATGGAAAATAAATTGGTGTCAGGTGAAAATTTAAAGAGTTTTACTGAAGAGGATATACTTGGATTATTTCAAAATAGATAAACAGAGTTCTTGGCATCAGATAAATTTTTGCATAGTAATCTTAAAAATTGCATATTTATAATTAAATTAAATTTGAAATAAAGTGCTTTACACATTGACAGTGTTTAGTTTACATGAAGTTAACTAAAAAAAATATATTTATTTTTATAAAAAATATTGCATATTTATTTATAAAGTCATATAATAACTACATATTTATAAAGTTTTATTACTTTTCATATGGAATTAGAAGGGGGCAAATTATATTGGTACAAGTAGGAATTATTGGAGGAACTGGCTATGTAGGTGCAGAGCTATTAAGACTTTTATCAAATCATAATAAAGTGAAAATATCAGCTGTATCTTCTACCAGTTATAGTGGAAAAACTATTTCTAGTATATATCCAAATTTTTATGGAATAAATGAAATTGTATATGAAAATGAAGATGAAGTTATAGAAAAAAGTGACCTTATTTTTTTAGGCCTTCCAAGTGGATTAAGTGAAAGCATTGTGGAAAAGGCAGTGAAAAAAAATAAAATATGTATAGATATGGGAGCGGATTTTAGATTTAAAAGTGAAACTGCATATAAAAAATGGTATAAAAAAGATTTTGAAATAATGGATTTACACAAGAAGTCCGTATATGGGCTTCCTGAGTTAAATAGAAAATATATAAAAGAAGCAAAAATTATAGGTAACCCAGGGTGCTATGCTACATCTGTTGAACTTGCTCTCCTTCCACTTATTTCAGGTGGCTTTATAGAGGAAAAAGGAATAATTGCAGATTGTAAATCAGGGGTAACAGGTTCAGGAAGATCATTAAAGGAAGGAAGCCATTTTGTAAATTGCAATGAAAGTTTTAGTGCTTATAAAGTAGCAAATCACAGGCATACTCCTGAAATAGAAGAAAATTTAAGCAGCGTATCAAAAAAAGATGTTAAATTAACTTTTATTCCTCATTTAATTCCTATAAATAGGGGAATATTATCTACAGTATATACAACTCCTAAGGATAAAATAGATATGGAAAAATTACATGAAGATTATTGTAAATTTTATAAGGCAGAGCCTTTTGTAAAAGTACTTCCACTAGGAGAAGTAGCAAAAATAAATAATGTTAGACTTTCAAATTATTGTCACATTTCTCTTCACTATGATGAAGAAAACAATAAACTTGTAATAATATCATGTTTGGACAATATGGTAAAGGGTTCTGCAGGTCAAGGAATTCAAAATATGAATATTGTACTGGGGTTTGATGAAAAGGAAGGACTTAATGCTGTTCCAGCTATTTTTTAATCAAAGGCACATTTAAAAAATAACTAGCCACAATGCTAGCCTATTTTGAATCTTTGAATTGTTATTTTCTTTTATATATTTAAATTTTAAGGAGGACATTAGAATGAATTTTGAAATTATAGAAGGAGGGGTTACTTCTCCAAAAGGATTTGTATCTGCAGGGATTAGCTGTGGTATTAAAAAAAGAAATTCAAAGGACTTGGCTCTTATAAAATCAATTAGCCCTTGTAATTCAGCAGGAGTTTATACAAAGAATATAGTTAAAGGAGCTCCACTCATAGTTACTAAAAAGCATCTGGAAAACAAAAAAGCTCAAGCTGTGATTGCAAATAGTGGAAATGCCAATACTTGTACTGGTGAAGAAGGATTAAAAAATGCAGAAGAGATGTGTGAATATGTAGCAAGAGAACTTAAGATTGAAAAAGAAGATGTACTTGTAGCATCTACTGGCATTATAGGAGTTAAATTAAATATTGAAGCTATAAAGAATGCAGTACCGGATTTGGTTAAAAAATTAGATAAGGATGGATATAAAGATGCATCCAAAGCTATAATGACTACAGATACTTTTCAAAAAACTATAGCCATAAAATTAAAACTTGGAGGAAAGACAGTAACTATTGGTGTTATGGCCAAAGGATCGGGAATGATACATCCTAATATGGGAACTATGCTTTCTTTTATAACTACAGATGTAAATATAGATCCAGATCTTTTAGACAAAGCTTTGAAAGAGAGTGTACGAATAAGTTATAACAGGGTTTCAGTAGATGGAGATACTTCAACCAACGATATGGTTGTTATACTTGCAAATGGATTGGCTGAAAATCCACTTATAAATGAAGAAAATGAGGATTACAAATTATTTTTACAGGCACTTAAAAAATTAAATATTGAAGTAGCCAAAATGATTGCAAAAGATGGAGAAGGTGCTACTAAATTAATAGAATGTAAAGCACTAAATGTTTCTAGTGAAGAAAAAGGTGAGATACTTGGCAAATCTGTAATTTGCTCTAATTTAGTAAAAACAGCTTTATTTGGATGCAATGCAAATTGGGGCAGAATACTTGATGCTATAGGATATTCAGGAGTTGAATTTGATATAAACAAGATCCAGGTAACAATGGAAAGTAAAAAAGGAAGTGTCTTAGTATTTGAAAAAGGAGAACCTGTTCCATTTTCAGTGAAAGAGGCAACTGATATATTATCAGAAGATGTAATAGATATAATTATAAACTTTAATTCAGGTAATTATAATGTATGCTGTTGGGGATGCGATCTAACCTATGATTATGTAAAAATTAATGGAGAGTATATGTCTTAAATAGTTGAATTATTATAATGCATAGGGGGCACGGGAGTTGAATTATAATGAAGTGGCTAAAATTTTAGCAGAATCACTGCCATATATTCAGAAATATAGAGGAAAAACAATAGTTGTCAAATATGGCGGTAATGCAATGATAGATGAGGAACTCAAAAAATATGTTATAAATGACTTAGTACTTATGAAATGTGTTGGAATAAATTTAGTAGTTGTCCACGGAGGAGGTCCTTTTATTTCATCTTATTTAAAGAAATTAAATAAGGAAAGTGTATTTATAGACGGACTTAGATATACAGATGATGAAACTATGGATATAGTACAGATGGTTTTAAGCGGAAAAATAAATAAAGACCTTGTTAAATTAATTCAAAGCTATGGTGGAAAAGCTATAGGTCTTTGTGGACTAGATGGGGCTATGATAAAAGCTAAAAAACTTTGCGAAAAAGTGGATTTAGGAAGAGTTGGAGAAGTAACTGAAATAAATACTGAAGTAATTAAAAACTCTATAGACAGCGGCTATATTCCTGTAATAAGCAGTGTGGCACTTGCAAATGATAATGAGGGTGTCTATAACATAAATGCAGACACCTGCAGCTATAAAATAGCTTCTGCACTAAAAGCACAAAATTTAATATTGCTTACGGATGTACCAGGAGTTATGACAGATATAAAGGATCCTTCTACACTTATTTCAGAACTTAAGTTAAAAGATATTTCAAAACTATATGATAATAATATTATAAAAGGTGGAATGCTTCCTAAAATAAACTGCTGTGTTGAAGCTATAAAATCAGGGGTTAAAAGTGCACATATTATTGATGGTAGAGTACCTCACTGTCTTTTAGTAGAATTATTCTCTAAGCAAGGTATAGGAACTATGATTTATTAAGGAGGAAAAAATATGAATTATTTAGATTGTGCAAAGGAATATCTTATGAATACCTATAATCATCTTCCTGTAGTATTTACTCATGGAAAAGGATGTAAGGTATATGATACTTCAGATAAGGAATACTTGGATTTTACATCAGGTATTGGAGTAATGTCACTAGGTTATGGAAATGAAAATTGGATAAAGGCTGTAGAGAACCAGCTTGAGAAAATACCACATACTTCTAATATATTTTTAAATATTCCAGTACTTGAACTTGCCAAGAAATTTACAGAGCTTTCAAAAATGAGCAAGGTATTTTTCTGTAATTCAGGAGCAGAAGCTAATGAAGGAGCTATAAAACTTGCGAGAAAATATAGTTTTGATAAATATGGAAAAGGTAGATCTACTATAATTACATTAAATAAGAGTTTCCATGGTAGAACTATAACTACACTAGAAGCAACTGGACAAGAAAAATTTCATAACTATTTTTATCCTTTTACAGAAGGATTTAAGTATACTGATGTTGATGTTAAATCATTAGAAGATACTATTGATTCTACTTGCTGTGCTATTATGATAGAAGCTGTTCAAGGTGAAGGTGGAGTAAATCCTTTAAGTAAGGAATTTGTAAGCAAAGTATTTGAAATAGCTGAAAAGAATGACATTTTAGTTATATGTGATGAAGTACAGTGTGGTATAGGCAGAACGGGAAAGATGTATGGCTTTAATAATTATGATGTACATCCTGATATTATATCCACAGCAAAGGCTCTTGGAGGAGGTCTTCCTATGGGTGCTGTACTCTGCAATGAAAAACTAAAAGATACCTTTAAATATGGAGATCATGGATCTACATTTGGAGGAAACCCAGTTTGTACAGCAGGGGCTATACAAGTTTTAAATACAATTAGTAAAGAAGGTTTCTTAGATAAAGTAAGTGAGAAGGGACAATTTATTAAGGAATACTTTAAAAATAAACCTTGTAAAAATGTAGTAGAAGTACGAGGAATGGGGCTAATGATTGGAGTAGAAATTAAAGGAGAATCTTCAAATGTACAGAAAAAGGTACTAGAAAAAGGACTTCTTGTTTTAACTGCAGGACCAAATGTAATAAGGCTTCTTCCTCCACTTGTGATCTCAGAAGAAGAATTGGAAAAAGGACTTAATATACTTTATGAAGTTATAGAAAGTATGTAATTGATATTTTTATGCTGTTGTAAAATTATTTTATAGCAGCATATTTTTTATGCAGTAATTGCGTCTAAAATATCATATATAAATCTTTCATGTTTAAGTACTTATAGACGTTTTAAAGATGTACTTAATTTATACTAAATGAAAACTAAGAAAATAAGCCACAGTAAATTTAAGGAGGCAATTGATATGTCAAAATTGGTAGAGTGTGTCCCAAACTTTAGTGAAGGAAGAAATAAAGAAATAATAGAAAGCATTGTAGATGAAGTTAGAAAAACTGAAGGTGTTAAACTTTTAGATTATTCATCAGATAAAGACCATAACAGATCTGTAGTAACTTTCTTGGGCGGACCAGAAGAAGTAGAGGAAGCTGCATTTAAGCTTATAAAAAAAGCTGCTGAGCTTATTGATATGAGAAATCATCAAGGTGCCCATCCTAGAATGGGAGCTACTGATGTAGTTCCATTTATACCTATTAAAGATGTCACTACAGAAGAATGTGTTGAAATTTCTAAAAAGCTTGGAAAAAGAGTAGGAGAAGAATTGAAAATCCCAGTTTACTTATACGAAGATGCAGCTACATCTGAAGAAAGAAGAAATTTAGCTGCTATTAGAAAAGGACAATATGAGGGATTTTTTGAAAAAATAAAACAGCCTGAATGGAAACCAGATTTTGGACCTTGTGAGATGAATGTAAAAAGCGGAGCTACAGTTATAGGAGCTAGGTTCCCACTTATAGCATATAATGTAAACTTAGGTACAGATAATATAGAAATAGCCAATGCTATTGCTAGAAAAATAAGATACATAGGTGGAGGATTACGATATGTTAAAGCTGTAGGAGTAAAGGTAACTGAAAGAAATATAGTTCAGGTATCTATGAACCTAGTAAATTATGAAAAGACTCCTATATATACTGCACAGGAAATGGTTAGAATGGAAGCTAAAAGATATGGAGTACCTATTGTAGGAAGCGAAGTTATAGGCTTAGTTCCTATGAAAGCTTTGTTAGATTGTGCAGAGTATTATCTTCAAATAGAAAACTTTAGTGTAGATCAAGTACTTGAATCCAGACTAAGTGAATAATCTTTAACTTAAAAGACTGCAGTTGAGTTTTACTTGAAAACAACCAACTGCAGTTATATTTATATAATGCAAATTAAATTTTATCCTTTAATTTCATAAGTACATCAATTTCATAGTTATCTAAAGATTTTTTTAAATAGGCAATACCCATATCACAATAGTTTTTTGCATCTTTAGGAAGATATTCTTTGAATATACTATTTAATTTCTCATTTTCCTTAAGTTGTGTACTTATTTCAGCCTTTACCCTATAAACTAAACCTATTTCATGAGGGCTCTTTAACATTTCAGAATGAGTATGGGCATCTTTTAAATAGCTTAAAGCTTTAGTGTAGTTTTTTTCATTTATTTTTAATAAAGCCATAAAAGCTTCTGCTACAGAACGTCCCCAAACTAAATCGAAATGATTGTATATATTAAGAGATCTCTTAAAATAATCATTTGCAGCAGCATAATTTCCCATGTCAAAGGCTGTTTCACCTGCATTTATACTAAATATAGCAGTACTGGACATAACACCTTTACCTTCACATATTTTAATGGCTTTATCATAGTAGCAAATAGCTTTAGAAAACTCTAAGGAGTGTCTTCTAATTTCACCTATATAATTGTAACAAGCTGCTATGTTAAGCACATATTTATCTGATGTTATTGTGTTTCTAGTAAATATATTTATTGACTCGTTTAACAGTTTCTCTGCTTCCTTATAATTTCCGCACATATTATTATAAAGAGCCTTTAATTTTAATATTATGGCCTTTTCATCTTCATAGTTTTGTTCTTTGGCAATGGCAAGTGCCAGGTTTATGTACATGATCATGTTTTCTACGTTATAAGTTTGAATACAATAATAAATCATTTGTTTGTAACCTTCAATAGCGTAACTAAGAGCGTCTATGTTAAGAGCTTTATCTATCATATTTTTTATTATGGAAGTCCCATTTTCATATTCTCCTATTTTAATTAAGTATCTGCCTTTCATAAGTAAGAATGTTATTTCTAAATCTACAGTTTCCTTGGATCTACTTTGATTTTCAACTTTAGCTAAGAGTTTTTCCACTTTCTCTAAACTTTTCAAAGTTTTTTCATCATTAAAGTATAAATTGCTGTACTTATTTTCACCATAATGAAGTACAGGAAAGAGTTCATGGCTGAAACTAAGATATATGTTCAAATTTTTCATACTGTATTTAAGTTCTTTAACATGATTATTGGAATTTGAAAAATGATATATTAATTTATAATAAGTATTTAAATCATTTTTATCATTAACAATGTTTTTCTCCAAAAGTTCACCTATTTTATTATGTAAGATTTTTTTCCTGGCCATGGATTGGTTTGAGTATATGAACTCTCTAAACTTTTGGTGGGTGAATTTTAAGCTTATATTATTGTCATTTAGTATTTCTTTAAGTATAAATTTGTTTTCTAGTTCTTCAACAACATCAATTATTTCAAGTTCATCTTTGCCAATAATGCTAGCTAATATGTCAAGGGGTACTTCATCAAAAAACATTGAACATATATTTAAGATCTTTCTACCTTCCTCAGAAACGTCTAAATATCTGCTCCTCAATATATCCTGCATTTTAGAAGACATTAAGTTTATATTTCCATTGGATTTTATTATATTCATGTATTCAGTTAAAAAGAATAGATTTCCTTCTGTTTCGCTATATATTTTATTTGCCATTTTTTTAGATAAATTATAGTTAGGTAGTGCTTTTTTTATAAAATCTTCTGTTTCTGTATGATTGAGTCTCTCTAATTTAATTGTGTTTAATTTATTATACCTGTTCATAGAAGTTATGAATTTATCCAGTTCTTCGTTATATTCATTTCTACAAGTAGAAATTAAGATTATATTTTTAGATTCACTTAAGAGTACACTATTTAAAAGAGATAAGCTCATTGAATCCAACCATTGAATATCTTCAAATACTAATAGTATTTTTTTATGAGAACTAATTATCTTTAGAATATCTCCTAAGGCATTTCCTATTATTTCATACTTTAAATTATTGCTTTCAATAAGTTTTAAATTACCCGAATAGTTTTTGCTAAACTCAGGGAAAAAACTAGCTATTATATTTTCACAAGATAGAGGTATACTTATATTATTCATTTTTATTATTTTTGATAATTTTAGTATGATATTATTCCATGGTTTTAAAATATATTCCTTTTCAAACTGATAACAAGATGTTTCTAAAATGAATATATTGTCTTTAGAAATACTTTCTAAGAATTTTTCTTTAAGTTTTGTTTTGCCGATACCAGCTTCACCTAGTATTAGAATAGATTTTCCGCTTATGTCATCTTTAAATTTTAAGTAGACATCTTCTAAATATTTTAACTGTTCATATCTACCAAAAAAGAATTCCTTTGATTTTAAATTGCAATTAGTAAGACTCATTTCATTTAGTATTTCATTAAATAATTTTTTTGTAGTTGCCTGAGGTTCTACATTTAATTCTCTATTTAAAATTTCTGAAAGTTTATGGTATACCTCAACGGCTTTATTATATTTGTGACTGCTTTTTAAACTTTTCATCAATTCTATGTAGGGTTCTTCATCAAATTCATCCATTTTAATCAATGCTTTACAATAAGTTTCTACTTTACTATAGTTTTTGTTTTCCTTTTCAATAGATATACTTTCCCTTAATCTATTTATGTATATTTGTTGGAAATGCTCTCTTGTTTCTAGCATCCAAGTTTGAAAGTTTTCTGCATTTTTTACATAAAATCCAGTTAAAAAGTGACCCTTATATGGATTTAACTCATCTTTATTATTCAAGAAATCATCCACATCTGTTTTTATTTGTATATCAGGATTTATCATAACTGTTGATTTCCTTGGGGATATTAATATTTCTAAGTTAAAGGCTTTTTTTATTTTATAAATAGCATTTCTTAAATTCTTTTTTGCTATGTTTTCTTCTTCTTCTGGCCATAAAAGACCAGCTAACTTTTCTCTTGTACATTCTTTATTAATAATTAAATAACAAAAAAGAGCTTGTACTTTATTGTATGGAAACAAAACTTTTTCATTGCCCATAGTTACATTAAAATTTCCCAACATTTTTACGTATATAATGTTCAATATATCCCTTCTTTCGTAACATATATTTTATTAAATACGTATACATTCTATTAATGTAATATTTAATATAAGATCATTTAGTATATGTATTATATTATAATACAATATCAGCGTAAATTTCCATTTATAAATCAAATTTTTGTTCATAAGGATTAGGAAGAGCTGATTAGATACCAACTTAAAAATGAATCTAACGTCTACAATATAAAAACATTTAGAAATATTTTTTTTGTATTATAGATAAATTATAGACAAATTTGACTTTTTAGAGACGTAAACGTTTTATTATATAAATAAAGATAAATTTCATTATATTTTTTATGTTGCAAATAGTTTAAATATAATGAAATTATTATAGATAACATAGGAGGGCATATTATGATTAAGAATGTTGATGTAAGTGAAGCTATGACTGTAAAATTAGATGATGAATTACCTGAAATGCCAAAATTCGTGGAAGGTATAAGAAGAGCACCGGATAGGGGATTCAATTTGACACAATCCCAGACGGAAATCGCACTAAAAAATGCACTAAGGTATATCCCGCCAAAATACCATAAACAATTAATACCAGAATTTTTAGAGGAGCTTACTACAAGGGGAAGAATTTATGGATATAGGTTCAGACCTGAAGGGAGAATTTATGGAAAGCCTATAGACCAATATAAGGGAAAATGTATAGAAGGTAAAGCTTTTCAAGTAATGATAGATAACAATTTAGATTTTGAAGTGGCACTGTATCCTTATGAGTTGGTTACTTATGGAGAGACAGGAAGCGTATGCCAAAACTGGATGCAGTACAGACTTATAAAAAAATATCTACAGGTTATGACTCAAGATCAAACATTGGTAGTTGAATCAGGACATCCTCTTGGACTGTTTAAATCAAAACCTGAAGCACCTAGGGTAATAATAACAAATGCTATGATGGTTGGAATGTTTGACAATCCAAAGGATTGGGAAATAGCCGAGGAAATGGGAGTGGCAAATTATGGACAGATGACTGCAGGCGGATGGATGTATATAGGCCCTCAGGGAATAGTTCATGGAACATTTAACACACTTTTAAATGCAGGAAGAATGAAACTTGGTATTCCAAATGATGGAGATTTGAGAGGACATTTATTTATATCTTCAGGTCTTGGAGGAATGAGTGGTGCTCAGCCAAAAGCTATAGAAATAGCAAATGGAGTAGGCATAATAGCAGAAGTAGATCAGTCTAGAATAGATACAAGACTTAACCAGGGATGGGTTAAAGAAAGTTCTTCTGACCTTGATAGAATATTTAAAGTTGCAAAAGAACATTTAGAGAAAAAGAAAGCTATTTCCATTGCTTACCATGGAAATATAGTAGATTTACTGGAGTATGTAGTTAAAAACAATATAAAAGTAGAATTGCTGACAGACCAGACTTCTTGTCATGCTGCTTATGAAGGTGGTTACTGTCCTCAAGGAATTAGCTTTGAAGAAAGAACAAGACTTCTTGCAGAAGATAGGAAAAAATTCCATGAGTTAGTAGACAAGAGTTTGAGAAGACATTTTGAATTGATAAAGATTTTAGTAGGTAGAGGAACATATTTCTTTGACTATGGCAATTCCTTTATGAAAGCAGTATATGATGCAGGAGTTAAGGAAATATCCAAAAATGGAATAGATGAAAAAGATGGATTCATATTCCCTTCCTATGTAGAGGACATAATGGGACCTCAGCTGTTTGACTATGGATATGGACCATTTAGATGGGTATGCTTAAGTGGAAAGAGTGAAGATTTAATTAAAACAGATAATGCTGCTATGGAATGCATAGATCCAAACAGAAGATATCAGGATAGAGATAACTATAACTGGATAAAGGATGCAGAAAAAAATAAACTGGTAGTTGGAACTCAGGCAAGAATATTATACCAAGATGCTTCTGGCAGAATAAAGATAGCACTCAAGTTCAATGAAATGGTTAGAAAAGGTGAAATTGGACCTGTAATGATGGGAAGAGACCACCACGATGTAAGTGGAACGGATTCTCCATTTAGAGAGACTTCAAATATTAAGGATGGAAGCAATGTAATGGCAGATATGGCTGTCCAGTGTTATGCAGGAAATGCAGCAAGAGGTATGAGTTTAGTTGCACTGCATAATGGAGGTGGTGTTGGTATAGGTAAATCCATAAATGGAGGATTTGGACTTATACTTGATGGAAGCTATAAAGCTGATGAAATAATTAAATCAGCACTGAGCTGGGATGTTATGAGTGGTGTTTCAAGACGTTCTTGGGCAAGAAATGAACATGCTATTGAAACAGTGGTAGAATTCAATAAAAATAATAGGGGAACAGACCATGTAACTATTCCATACTTGGCTGATGAAGAAACTGTAAAGGAAGCAGTAAGTAAGTATTTCCAGAAATAAATATATTTTTATAAAATTTTGGAAGGGAGGGAATTAGAATGATAATTAAAAATATAGACTGCCTTGTAACCTGTGGGGGAAGTTATCCAAAGACAAGGGAAAAATTAAAAGATGCACAAATAATTAAAAATGGATATATAGTTGCAGATAATGATACAATAGTAGACGTTGGCAGTGGCAATGGATACAAAAAGTATTTAAATAATTGTGACGTTGTGATAGATGGTAGGGGTAAAACTGTAACTCCAGGGCTTGTAGACAGCCATACACATGTAGTATATGCAGGCTCAAGAGAATTTGAACTATCTTTGAAACTCAAAAATGTAAAATATATAGATATACTGAAAGCAGGGGGAGGAATATTAAGTACAGTAAACAGTGTGAGAAATACTTCCCGTGAGGATATTGAAAGTGAAACTAAAAAAAGATTGGATCTAATGCTTTTACATGGAACTACTACTGTTGAGAGTAAATCAGGCTATGGGCTTGATTTTGAAAATGAAATAAAAATGCTATCGGTAAATAAAAACTTAAATGAAAAGCATCCAATTAGTATAGTTTCTACTTATTTAGGAGCTCATGCAGTTCCAGAAGAATTTAAATATAATAGGAATGGGTATATAGACCTTATAATAAATTCAGTAATTCCTTATGTTAAAGAACATAACTTAGCGGAATTTATTGATTGTTTTTGTGAAAAAGGTGTATTTTCCGTAGAAGAGGCAAGAAAGATTTTAGAGGCAGGAAAGAAAGCTGGCTTGAAGGCTAAAATTCATGCGGACGAAGTGGAATCTATATCAGCAGCAGAACTTGCAGGTGAAATTAAAGCAGTATCTGCAGAACATTTAGTATCCGCCTCAGATGAGGGTATAAAATCACTGGCAGAGAACAAAGTAACTGCAGTACTTCTGCCTACAACTTCTTTTTACTTGATGCTGAACAAATTTGCAAGAGCAAGAAGAATGATAGAAGAGGGAGTAATAGTTGCACTGGCTACAGACTGCAATCCAGGTACTTCTCCTACAGAGTCGCTTCAAAGTACAATGACTTTTGCATGTTTTGGACTTAAGATGCTGCCAGAAGAAATAATAAATGCAATGACAATAAATGCGGCAGCTGCAATTTCAAGAGAAAAGGAAATAGGAAGTATAGAAAAAGGTAAAAAAGCCGACATAACGGTATTTAATGCTAAAAACTTGGATTATTTAATCTATCACTTTGGTGTAAATGCAGTAGATGCTGTAATTAAAGCTGGTGAAGTTGTAGTAAAAAATGGACAATTAGTATATTAGAAAATAAAATTATGAAAGTTATAGAAGACAAAGTAGAATAATGACATTAGGAGGTAGTATAAGATATGAAAACTGTTAATTTAAGTGGAGAAAATCTTACTTTAGAGGATGTTATAAATGTTGCATATAACAATTATAAGGTTTCTGCTACGGAGGAAGCTAAGGAAAAGATTAAGAAGTCAAGAGCTGTAGTAGATGGAATAGTTGAGAGAAATGATACAAAGTATGGAATTACTACTGGATTTGGAAAGTTTTCTGATGTAACTATATCAGGAGAAGAATGCAAGACACTTCAAAAAAATTTAATAATGTCTCATTCATGTGGTGCTGGACGAAAGTTTCCAAAAGAAGTAGTAAGAATAATAATGTTATTAAGGGCAAACAATTTAGCTAAAGGATATTCAGGAATAAGGCTTAGTGTTTTTGAAACTCTCTTAGATATGTTAAATAAAGGTGTACACCCATGTATACCAGAAAAAGGTTCTTTAGGCGCCTCTGGTGATTTAGCACCTTTAGCACATATGGTATTACCTATGCTTGGCGAAGGAGAAGCTGAGTTCCAAGGTGAAATTTTACCTGGAAAAGAAGCCATGGAAAAGGCAGGTATAGATATAGTAGAACTTGTAGCTAAAGAGGGCCTAGCTCTTATAAATGGAACTCAGGTAATGACTGCAGTGGGTTCATTAGCTTTGTACAAAGCTATAAATCTTTTAAAGGTTAGTGATATTACAGCAGCACTTACTATAGAAGCTTTAAGAGGAATAAGAGATGCCTTTGATTTAAGGACACATATGTTAAGACCTCATGCAGGTCAAATCCAAACGGCTAAAAATATAAATGCGCTAACAGAAGGCAGTTCTTTTATGACTAATCAAGGTGATTTGAGGGTACAAGATGCCTATACTTTAAGGTGTGTACCACAAGTTCATGGTGCTAGCAAAGATGCTGTAAATTATGTTAAAGATAAAGTAGAAATAGAGATAAATTCCGTTACAGATAATCCTATTATATTTGACAATGCAGATGTAATATCAGGCGGAAACTTTCATGGACAGCCTATGGCTTTGAGCTTTGACTTCCTTGGAATTGCAATGTCGGAAGTTGCTAATATATCAGAAAGAAGACTAGAAAGATTGGTAAATTACCAATTAAATGATCTGCCTCCTTTCTTAGCAAAGAACGGCGGACTTAACTCAGGATTTATGATTACACAGTATGCAGCAGCAGCTTTAGTATCAGAAAACAAAGTCCTTGCACATCCAGCAAGTGTAGATTCTATTTCTTCATCAGCTAACCAAGAAGATCATGTAAGTATGGGTACTATTGCAGCAAGAAAGAGCTTAGAAATTGTAAACAATGCAACACGAGTAGTTGCAACGGAATTAATGGCTGCTTGTCAGGCTATAGATTTTAGAGATGGACTTAAGCTGGGTAAAGGTACTCAAGAAGCGTACAATGTAGTAAGAAATAAAGTAAGCTTCATAGAGAAAGATAAGATTATGTATAAAGAACTAGAAAAATGTGATGAACTTATAACAAGTGGAGAACTTCTAAAAGCAGTTGAAGAAAAAGTAAATTTAGAAATATAACGTAAGTCTAATAATTTTTCAAAAGCATAATTTATAGCTGGTACTAAAGAGAATATTAACTCACTTTATGTCCAGCTATAAATAAGATGCTTTGCACAAATCATGGGGTAATATATTATAATTTAAAAGGATAAAATTTTCAATATTGTAAACGTTTGATTGATTGCGGCTTTTTAATACTACTAAACTAATTATATGGGGGGGATTAGATTTGAATTTATTTAGGAAAAAGACCGTGGAAGATTTTAGTGTTTCCGTAAAAAAAAGTGGACTTAAAAAAGAACTAAATTATTTTGATTTGGCATGCCTTGGCATAGGATCTGTAGTAGGCAGTGGCGTCTTTGTTTCTGCAGGACAAGGGGCTCAAATAGCAGGACCTGCGGTTATAATGTCATTTATAATAGCTGCTATTACAAGTGGATTCTGTGGACTTACTTATTCAGAACTTGCTACTATGTTTCCTGTTGCTGGCAGTACTTATTCCTATTGCTATGTTGCTTTTGGTGAAATTATAGCTTGGATTATTGGATGGAATTTAATGCTTGAATATCTTGTTTCTGGAGCAGCAGTTGCTTCAGGATGGTCTGGTACTTTTGTTGGGGTTTTAAAATCCTGTGGTATCAATATACCTGCAGCACTTACCGCTTCTCCACTTAAAGGCGGAATTGTTGACTTACCTTCTGTTTTAGTTGTTGCTGCTATAACATGGCTATTGTATATTGGTGTAACTCAAAGTACTAAAGTAAACAATATTATAGTTGCTATAAAAGTAGCTGTAATACTTATATTCATATTTATTGGTGTAACTCATATAAATCCTGCAAATTATCATCCTTTTGCACCATACGGAATGAAAGGTGTAATGTCCGGTGCTGCAATTATATTCTTTGCCTTTATAGGTTTTGATTCAGTATCTACTGCTGCAGAAGAAACAGCAAATCCTAAGAGAGATGTTCCTATTGGACTTGCTATTTGTTTAGGTGTAACTATTGTATTATATGTAGCTGTTGCATGTGTACTTACAGGAATGGTGCCATTTAAAGCTATTGATATAACTAATGCACTTCCAGCTGCTTTAGCTAGAGTGGGAATCAATTGGGGTTCTGCATTAGTTGGTGTAGGTGCAGTTGTTGGAATGATTTCTACAATTCTTGTAATATTGTATGGACAGGTTAGAATATTTATGGTTATGGCAAGAGATGGATTACTGCCTAAAGCATTTTCTAGTGTAAACAAGAAACATAGTACCCCAGGTATATGTACTATAATAACAGGAATTATAACAGCTGTTATATGCGGACTTTTCCCACTTGACGTGATTATTGATTTATGTAATATTGGTACATTATCGGCTTTCTTGTTTGTATCTATAGGAGTAATTGTTCTCAGAAAAACTTTGCCTAATATTGAAAGAAAATTTAAGTGTCCGGGAGTTCCGTTTGTACCAATATTAACAGTGCTATGTTGTCTATATCTTATGATAAGTTTGCCCGGTGTTACGTGGATTAGATTTGCTATATGGACTGGAGTAGGTTTGTTATTATACTTTGCTTATGGAATGAAACACAGTATATTAAATGATGAAAAACATAATTGTGTTGGAGATAAAAATTAGTAGAACAAAGATTTCTAGTGTATAAGCAAAGCCTTGTAATATAAGCTTAAAGTAACACATAAAGAGACACATTTTATAAATAATGAAGATGTGTCTCTTTATAAATAATTAGTATATTAAAAAATAAAATATTTATTTTAGGGGGGAAAAATATGCTGCAGGATTTAAAATTAAGAGATTTTATAGAAGAGCTGGGTTCTAGTTCACCAGCACCTGGGGGTGGAAGTATTGCTGCTCTTTCAGCAAGTTTAGCTAGTGCTCTTTCAAGCATGGTGTTTAATTTAACCATAGGTAAAAAGGAGTATTTGGAATACAATGATGCTATAAAAGAAGATATTGACACTTCTTCAAAGGAAGTTAGCTTGTGCAAAAAAGAATTTTTGAATTTTATGGAAAAAGATACAGAAGCTTTTTTATCTTTGATGAAGGCATATAGGATGCCAAAAGTAACAGATAAAGAAATAAAAGCTAGAAAAGAAGCTATAAAGAAAGGTAATGAGAATTCACAAAATATACCTTTTGAAGTAGCTAAGAAAGCATATAAGTTGTATTGTTACATAGAAACAGCAGTAAATTATGGAAATAAAAATGCAATTTCTGATGCTGGAGTGGCAGCTTCTCTTACAGAAACAGCAATAGAAGGAGCTTTACTCAATGTAAAAATAAATATTAGAAGCATTAAAGATGAAGCTTATAAAAAGAAAATAGCAGATGAATGCAGTAACCTTTTGAAAAAAAGTACTGATAAAAAGAAAAAGATTATGAAAATTATAGAGGAAAAGTTAAAATAGAAATTGTTTAAAAATCACTGGTAGTATAATGTAGTAGTATTTGGTATATGAAAAGACATTTTTAACATATGTCTTTTCATATATTTTAAAAAATTAGTACATTTTATTGTGATATCCATAATAATTTAAGAAAAATATGACAAAATAGGAGAATATTTATGAAAAGTATTAAATCAAAAATAGTATTACTTGCTTCGTTAATATGCATTTTCAGTTTATTGGTATCATCTGCGGTTACATATTACATATCTTATGAAGTTGTTACAAGTCAATTAAAAGATAGAATTTTAGTTTCATCAGACAAATATGCAGAAGCAACTGATAAATGGTTTGATGGCGAGGGAAAAATAGTAAATGAAATTGGAGATTCTGTGGAAAACATAGGTATTGCCCAAAAAGATAACGTACTTAGTTATCTTCAGGAAAAATTAAAAGATAATAAATCTGTCACAGATATATATATAGGAGCCGCAGATAAAAGCAATATTGATGCCGGTGGATGGGTACCTCCAGCTGGATACGATTGTACACAGAGAGATTGGTACAAGAAAGCTGTAGGGAAAAAAGGAATAATCTATTCTTCACCTTATTTAGATATGGATATAAAAAAAATGGTTATAACTATAGCTAGACCTATATTTCAAAATGGAAGTATAGTTGGTGTTTTAGCCTGTGATATTAGCTTAGAAACAATTACCAATATCATTCAAAGAGCAAAGGTAATAAATAATAGCTATGGATTTTTAATAGATAGTGACAGTAATTTTATAATTCATCCAAATAAAGACTTTCAGCCTAGAGACAAAAAACTTCAAAATGTAAATGATGTTATGAATGGACAATTTAGAAATATCTTAAGCAGCAATTTTATAAAACTAAAAGACTATGATGGTAATGAAAAGTATTTTGTTACTTCCAAAATACCATCCAGCAGCTGGATAGTTGGATTTTCAGTACCTGTATCTGAAATTACAAAACCACTTCAAAGTTTAGTTAGATCTTTTATAATAATTATTGCCTTATGTATAATTGCAGCTTTTTTAGTTTCCATATATTTTGGTAAAAAAATAGGAGATCCTATATTGTCTCTATCTAAAATGGCAGATAAAATATCTAATTTTGATTTAACCTATGATGACAAATACAATTACTTATTAAATTATAAAGATGAAATAGGTAAATTATCAAATTCCTTTAATATAATGCATAAGGAACTAACTCAACTTGTAAAAGAAATACTAGGCGATTCGAATGATATAAATAAATCCAGCACGGAATTAACTAAGCTTGCAGAACAGTTATCTTTAAAGTCTGAAATTATGAATAGCGCAGTGAAAAATATAGTAGACAGCATACAGGAAACAAGCGCAGTATCAGAAGAAATCAGTGCATCTATAGAAGAAATAGGTGGAAACGTAAATCAGCTATCTGAAAGGGCTGTAGAGGGAAATTCTAGTGCAGACAAAATTCAAAGTGCAGCAGTGGACATACGAAATAAAACCGAAGAATCCATAGAAAATACGAAAAAAATGTATGAAGAAAAAAAGGAAAAAATGTTAAAAGTAATTGAAGACATTAAAGTAGTAGAAAACATAAAGGTAATGGCAGATACTATTGCAAGTATAGCAGAAAATACGGAGCTTTTGGCATTAAATGCAGCTATAGAAGCAGCTAGAGCAGGGGAAAAAGGTAAAGGATTTGAAGTAGTAGCAGGAGAGGTAAGAAGACTTGCAGAGGAGTCCTCAAAGGCTGTTGTAGCTATTCAGGGCACTATATCAAAAGTATATGAAGCTTTTAAGTCCTGTTCGGATAACGGAAACGATATACTTGATTTTATACATGAAAATGTGGATCCTCAATTAGAAGCTTTCAGAAATACGGGAGATAAATATTATAAGGATGCGGAATTTTTAAATAAAATGTCTTATGATGTAGCATCTATGTCAGAGGAGCTCAATGCTACTGTAAGTCAGATGAATGACGTAGTACAAAATATGGCACAAAATGCGTTTAAGTCTTCTGAAAATGCAGAGACGATAAAGGGGAACATTGATGAGACTTCTGCAGCTGTAAATAAAATAGTATTAACAGCTGAAAAAGAAGAGCAATTAGCAGAAAATCTAAATAATATAGTTAAAAAATTTAAGATTTAAAAAATAAGTTCCGCTTTAAAGCGAAACTTATTTTTTAATAACCGACAAATAAATTATTTATTGTACATAATGTATTTACTACTGAAAATATTATGACAGCAGCTAAATTTGCTGTAGTTTTATCCTGGTCAAACCTAGGAGAAACTTCACATATGTCAAAACTTACTACTTTGTTGGATTTTAATATGTATTTTAAGAATTTTAGAACTTTTTCTGGGTCAAGTCCCAAGGATTGGGTAGCACTTACTCCAGGTGCGTAAGATGAAGTAAATACGTCAGAGCATATTGTTATGTAAATATCATCATGCTTTTTAATAAAATCATTCAACTTGTCTAAGGTATTCCACTCAGTATCGTTAGTTACGTCTTTGGCTAGTACATATTTTACTCCAAATTTATGTGCTGTTTTAAAAAGATCTACAGTGTTACTGTGATTTTGTATTCCCATGCAAAAATATGAATAGTCAATTCCCTTATCTATATTAAGATCATGAATCTGCCTGAACATTGTTCCTGAACTAGCACCATTTTCATAAGGCCTAAGGTCAAAATGAGCATCAAAGTTTACAATACCAATGTCAGGAGTTTTAGTATGTTTACTTAAGTGATTTAAAACTCCTTTGTAATGTCCAAAAGTGGTTTCATGGCCTCCACCTAGAATTATGGGGAAAAGATTTAAACTTAATATTTTAGATACTGCTTTTGAAAGTAGCTCCTGACTTTCTTCTAGAGAATTATCATCGCAAATAATATTGCCAAAGTCAAATAAATTAACGTCTTTTGTAAAAAAACAAGGAAGGTTTGCCATTTCTTTTCTGATACTTTCTGGACCTTTTGAAGCACCTGTCCTTCCATTATTGCGTCTTACACCTTCATCGCAGCAAAATCCAATAAAACCAAATCCCAGCTTACCAGTATAAGGAGAAAGGTCATCTTTTCTTAAATCAATGCACTTAATCCATTGATGCCATCTGAAAGCATCAAAATTAGTTTCACTATCAACTCTGCCTTCCCATAGTATTTTGTCCATAGGTTTGTATTTAGAATCAAACATTTTAAAAAGTCTCCTTCTAGCTAATTTGTAGTTTAAATATATAGTAGCATATATATATTTATAGTATATATTTTTTTGATAAAAATGAGTAAATTTTTTTAGTAAAATCTTATATTTCTCTTATAAATACAATTAGTTAACAGTATAAATATTATGTAAATTAAAAAAATGTAAACCAAACTAGATATCACAAAAAATAAATGATAAAATATAAAAGAAAACGCACTTAGGAGGGAAAAACTTGAAAGAAAAATATACAGCAGTAATTTTGTGTGGTGGAAAAAGTAGCAGGATGGGATTTGACAAAAGTAAAATAAAAATAGGAGAAAAATTTCTAGTAGAAATAACAGCCGAAAAGCTAGAGAATATATTTGATGAAGTAGTTTTTGTAGCTGAAAACAAATATAAATTTGGAAATATAAAATACACTGTACTAGAAGACTTAAAAAAAGAATATGGACCTGCAGGTGGAATATTTACAGGACTTAATTATTCTTCATCTCCATATACATTTTTTATAGCCTGTGATATGCCTTTTGTAAATTTAGAATATATAAAATATATGATGAATTTTACAAAAGAAAAAAATTTTCATGTTATAATGGCTCACAATGGAAAAGATATAGAGCCCTTGTATTCTTTTTATTCTAAAGATCTTGTACCTTATTTTAAACGGGGTATAGATGCTGGAAGATTATCTATTAGAAAAATAATAGAAGGTACTAATATAAAATATATACCAGAAACTATAAAAGAAAAATATGATAATTCGCTAGGCATGTTTACAAATTTGAATTACAAAAGCGATCTAGACAACATATATGGTAAATATAAACAAGATTAATGCAATATTTCTTTACAAATTAAAAAGACACAGACTAAAATATAAGTAATTAAAGCCTGTATCTTTATATGAGTTTAGATATCTATTATATCTTTTATAACCTCTCCGCCTATTATCATTCCTGCTACAGGAGGTACAAAAGAATTGCTAGCTGGTATCTGACGTTTGGCAAGACATTTTCTAGATCCTCCTGCACATACACATCCTTCTTTGCAAGTTACAACCTCATCTATCTTAGGTTTTTTAGGGATTTCTTCTGAGTAAAGTACTTTTACCTTATCTACACCTCTTTTCCTAAGTTCATGTCTCATAACTTTAGCTAAAGGGCATATTTTTGTATCATATATATCAGCTATCTTAAATTTAGTAGGGTCTAATTTATTTCCAGTACCCATGCAGCTTATTATATCAACATTGTGTTTTTTACACCACATTATTAAGGATATTTTTGAAGATACGGTATCCACTGCATCTATTACATAATCTGTTTTATCCGGTATGATTTCATCTATATTTTCTTCCTTTACAAAGGTTTTATAAGCTTCTATTTTACAATTAGGGTTTATATCTAAAACCCTGTCTTTTAAGACATCTACTTTATATTTACCTATTGTATGAAAATTAGCTTGTATTTGTCTATTTATATTTGTTAAACAAACAGTATCATCATCTACAATTACAATGTGGCCTATACCTGCTCTCGCTATAGCCTCAAGGCTAAAACTACCTACGCCTCCTAATCCAAATATAACCACCGTACTATCCTTCAATTTTTCCAAAGCTTCTTTACCAATTAATAATTCAGTCCTTGAAAGTGAATGTTGTTTCATTAAATAATCTCCCTCTTATCTATAGTAATATCATAAAAATTATATAATTTTACCTATTATTAAGCAATAGATTTTTTAGAGTAATTCCAAAAAGCAATAAATACTATTAATTTATGAAGTTTTTACGAAAACTTAAATAGTTTGGAGTAATAAATTATAGTTAATGTTATAATATAAAGTATACAACTTATGGCTATAATATATTTTAACGATTAAATAAAATGATTTAGTTTTAAGAGGTGTTTTTGTGGTAAAGATAGGTTTATGCCAAATGAAAGTTTTAAGTTGTTCCAAAAAAAGCAATATAGAAAAGGCAAAAAACATGATAGTACAAGCTACAGATAAAGGAGCAGATATAGTAGTTCTACCTGAGATGTTTAACTGTCCTTATGACATCAAAAATTTTAAAAAATATGCAGAAGCAGAATATTGTTATGGAGATACCTTAAAAATGCTTTCCTCTGTATCAAGAGAAAAAAAGATACTTTTAATAGGGGGTTCTATACCAGAACTTGACCAGAAGGGGAATGTCTATAATACTTCTTTTGTATTCAATAAGGACGGAAATTTAATCGGCAAACATAGGAAAATGCATTTATTCGATATAGATATAAAAAATAAGATAACTTTTAAAGAATCTAAAGTTTTAACTCCGGGTAATAAAATTACAATAATAGATACGAAATGGGGAAAGATAGGTATAGCGATTTGTTATGACATAAGATTTCCTGAACTCATACGATTAATGGCTCTTAATGGTGCTAAAATAGTATTTATTCCAGCAGCCTTTAATATGACTACTGGTCCAGCTCATTGGGAACTTTTGTTTAGAAGCAGGGCAGTGGATAATCAAATTTACATAGCAGGAATATCACCTGCTAGAGATATAAATTATTCCTATGTAGCTTATGGACATTCCATTGTAGTAAATCCTTGTGGAACAATAACAGATATATTAGATGAAAAAGAGGGAATACTAATATCTGAATTAGACTTAGACTATATAAATGATGTTAGGGAGTCTTTACCCATTATTAAAAACAGAAGAAAAGATATATATGACCTAACTCTTTTGCGCTAAAAGTTAATGAGTTGATTAATTTTTAAGCTGTGTGTTGTAATTCAATCAGATATAATGAAAAGAAATAAGTAACTTTTCGTTATATCTGATGAATAGGTGAATGTAAAATCTTAAATTATAGCTTTATGGTTTTGTCTGAAGAATTCATTTTTTCAACTATATCATACATATTAGTTATTTCACCTACAGATAATTTTTCTTTTAAGCCATAAAAATCAAGGCAAGTTCCGCAGCTGTATATATTTACTCCTTTTTTATCGAGCACTTTTAAATTGTCAATGCAATCGGAACCTTCTACTGTTAGTTTTACACCACCATTTAAAAATATTAAGTTAGTTGGAAGATATTCACTTTCACTCAGCGCATATAGATAACTTTTCATTAAAGTGGTTCCAAGTTCATCATCGCCAAGTCCAAGTTTATTATTTGATATAACTATAGTCAGTTTTTGTTGATTAGACTCACATAGCTCACAATTACTAGCATCTTTTTTAATAGTTATATAGAATAGATCTTCCTTTTGTTCTACTTTAGCAGTAAAACTATTGTTCTTAGCAAACTTGCATACATTATTTTTTGAGACTTCATTGTCTACAACAACAGTAGCAATTCCTTCTTCTATGGAATCAAAGTATTTTTTAGTATTTATTACTGGTTGAGGACATTTTAGACCTTTACAATTTATTATATGTTCCATTATTTTATCACCCCTTAAAATATCTATGTTTCACGATAATTATAACATAGTTGAAAATATGCAAATTATATTTTTTAGTAATATAAAGTCACTTGACTATCAAAAAAACTTATAGTATGGATATATATATTAATCAGAATATTACAACAAATACAGTATGACTAAAAATTTGTGGTATTATGATATACGATAATTATGTTTATTCGTTATATAAATAATAGAGTAAATATATTAAGGAAGGATTTTATGATGAAAGGGTTTATTTTTAATTCTACATTTATTTTCCAAATACTAGTTTGTATACTTGCATCTTACTACCTAATACTTTCTCTATTTGGATTATACAAAAAAAAGGATAATGGCGCTGAAAAATGCACACCTAAAAATACTTTTGCACTTTTAGTGGCAGCTCATAATGAAGAAATGGTAATTGCACAAATAATAGAAAGCTTAAAAGATATTGATTATCCTGAAAATATGTATGATATTTTTGTTATTGCAGATAATTGTGATGACAATACTGCATCTATATCAAAAAAGTATGGCGTTAATGTATACGAAAGAAAAGTTCCTGATAAAAAAGGAAAAGGTTATGCTCTTGAGTGGATGTTTAACAAAATATTTAAAATGGATCGTAAATACGATGCTATAGCTATCTTTGATGCAGATAATTTAGTTTCAAAAAATTTTTTAACTGAAATGAATTATAAATTGTGCAAAGGATATAAAGTTGTTCAAGGTTACATAGATAGTAAAAATCCAAATGATTCATGGATAACAGGTTCTTATTCAATTTCTTTCTGGTCTACAAACAGGCTTTTTCAACTTTCTAGATCAAATCTTGGATTGTCAACTCAAATAGGTGGAACTGGATTTTGTATGAAAACAGATATATTGAAGAAGCTAGGCTGGGGTGCTACTTGCTTGACTGAGGATTTGGAGTTTACATGTAAACTAGTATTAAATGGTGAAAAAGTTGGTTGGGCTCACAATGCAATAGTTTATGATGAAAAACCTTTGACCTTAAAACAATCTTGGACACAAAGGAAAAGATGGATGCAGGGATTTACTGATGTTGCTTCTAGATTTTTCTTTAAGCTTATAAAAAAATCTATTGTAAACAGAAGCTTTACAGCATTTGATTGTGCAATATATACAATACAACCTTTTGTAACTTTATTACTAGGAGTTTCAGCACTGTTAACTGTACTGCAAAACAACAATCCACATGGCTTAAATATATTTGTTATAAATTCGATGTTTTCATCTATTGAATGGAAAATTTTCAGTATATTTCAGTTTTTATTTACTCCTTTAATAATGCTTTTAGAGAGTAAACTTTCTAAAAAAATGTTTTCTGTATTTGCACTGTATTCTTTAAATATAATTGTGCTTTCACATGTATTTACATCTCCAACTTTCTATGAAATGTTGATTGGAAATGTATTATATCTCTTAGTATTTTTAATAGGTGTATCTTTATTATGTGGTAAAAATTGTTTTAAAGTATTTATATGGTATCTCTTATATGGTATATATACCTTAACTTGGATACCTATAACAATACAGGGTATATTGGACAAGAATAATAAAGAATGGAATCACACGAAACATATAAGACAAATAAGTATACAAGAAATGGAATAATATAAATAATCCTTAATGGCAATGTCATTGAGGATTATTTATATTGTATATAATTATGAGCTATGAATTAAAGAGTTTATAGGTAGGTGTTAATTATGGTAGAAAGATTACAAAAATATATGGCTTGCTGTGGTATAGCTTCAAGAAGAAAATGTGAAAGCATAATATTACAGGGAAGAGTTAAAGTAAATGGAGAAACTATTAAAAGCTTAGGAACAAAAATTGATGACAAGGTAGACAAAATTACTGTAGATGATGCAAAAATTGAAAAAGAAAATAAAAAAGTATATATACTATTGAATAAACCTACAGGATATGTTTCTACAGTTAAGGATGATCGCGGAAGAAATACTATTTTAGATATTGTCAAAGTAAAAGAAAGAATATATCCAATAGGTAGGCTTGATTATAACACTTCTGGTATCATTATACTTACTAACGATGGAGAAGTGTACAATAAAGTAGCTCATCCTAAAATGGAGAAAAATAAAGTATATGTTGCAGTTATAAAGGGAATCCCTTCAAAGGAAGATATAGATAAATTTAAAAATGGAGTAAATATAGATGGCTATATAACAGCCAAAGCAGATTTTAATATACTTAACATAAATAAGAGCAAGAATAATTCCAAAGTTAGGATAAAAATACATGAAGGGAAAAATAGACAAATAAGAAAGATGTGTGATGCCATTGGCCATCCTGTAATATCTTTGACTAGAATTTCTATAGGTAACATAAATGTAGGAAATTTAGAAGAAGGAAAATGGAGATATTTGAATGAAGATGAGATAAAATATATAAAAAATTAAATTTGTGTATTGCTTTATTCTTAATAAAAGTATCAATTATCATGGATTATGCAAAAAATTAAGGGAAAAATTAGATAAACAAATGAATAATCTATTGAAAATTTAGTCAATAGATGTTAAACTGAAGTAAATATTGCAAGAATTATAGCAATGAAAGAAAGGAATGAAGCAAATGGAGAATGTTGACAACCAGGACCTGATAAGAACAATTCAAGTTAAATTTCCTAGATTGAGTAAAGGCCAAAAATTAATAGCTGAATATATATTAAAACATTATGATAAAGCTGCTTTTATGACAGCTGCTAAATTAGGTGTGAGTGTAGGCGTAAGTGAATCAACAGTAGTTAGATTTGCAAATGAACTTGGATTTTCAGGATATCCTAAATTGCAGAAATCTCTTCAAGAACTAATAAAGAATAAATTAACTACAGTACAGAGAATTGAATTGTCAAATGATTTTGTAAGCCAAGAAAGTCCATTAAAAAGTGTTTTAAAATCAGATATGGAAAACATAAGAGCTACATTAGAAAAGATAAATCATAAAACTTTTGACGATGTAATTGCAAACATATTTAAGGCTAAAAAAATATATATAATAGGTCTTAGAAGTTCCACTGCAATTGCAGATTTTTTAGGATTTTATTTAAATTTGATATTGGATAATGTAAAAGTTGTTGGATATGGAATAAGTGATATTTTTGAACAGATGATAAACTTAACTGGAGATGATTTAGTAATAGGTATAGGATTCCCAAGATATGCAGTAAGAACTATTGAGTCCTTAACATTTGCTAAAAGTAGAGATGCAAAAGTAGTTGCTATTACAGATAGCCTTCTATCACCACTTGCAGCAAGAGCAGATTACACATTAATAGCCCAGAGTAATATGGCTTCTTTTGTGGATTCACTAGTTGCACCTTTAAGTGTAATCAATGCTTTAATCGTAGCTGTAGGTATGCAAGAAAAGGATAAAATATCTTCTACTTTTTCAGATTTAGAAGACATTTGGAAAGAGTATCAAGTATATTCTTTTAGAGAACAAAATTAAAGATGAATTTTCTACAAGGGACGAATTTATTTTGAATTTGTCCATTTTAGATTAGGCATTTGAAAGAAAATAAGGTGTGTAGATTAATGTCAAAAGTAATAGTAATTGGTGGTGGCCCATCTGGTATGATGGCAGCCATAAATGCAGCAAAAAATAATGATGTCGTTTTAGTTGAAAAAAACAACAAGTTAGGTAAGAAAATGTTTATATCCGGAAAAGGAAGGTGTAATATAACCAATTCAAAAGATATAAATGAATTTTTTGATTACATTCCTCGAAATCCGAATTTCTTATACAGTTCTCTTTATTCGTTTACAAACAATGATACTATAAATTTTTTCAATAACTTAAAAGTTAAATTAAAAGTTGAAAGAGGAGATAGAGTTTTCCCTGAATCTGATAAATCTTCAGACTTAATTGGTGCTATGGAAAAAGAATTGCTTAGAAAAAAGGTTGTTATAAAATTAAACTCCCAGGTTATCAAATTTATCTGTAGAAAAAATCGTATAGAATCAGTTCAGCTTCAAGATAACTCCATAATAAAAGGCGACTATTTTATATTGTGTACAGGGGGAATGTCTTATCCCCAAACCGGTTCTACCGGGGACGGTTACAAAATGGCAAAAGATTTAGGTCATACTATAACACCTATAAATCCCGCTTTAGTACCAATAGAAATAAGTGATGATTGGATCAAATCTCTTCAGGGACTTTCTTTAAAGAATGTAGAGTTAAGTATAATAGATCCTAAAAAAAATACATTATATGAGGAATTTGGAGAAATGTTGTTTACCCATTTTGGCATCTCTGGGCCTATAGTATTAAGTGGAAGTAGAGTTGTAGAGAACAAACATAATTTAAAGGCAGTTATAAATCTAAAACCTGCTCTTAACTTTGAAGAATTAGATAAAAGAATACAAAAGGATTTTTTTAAGTATTCAAATAAAAGTTTTAAAAATTCCCTAGATGACCTGCTTCCTAAAAAATTAATAGATGTAATTGTAAATTTGAGTAATATAGATCCAAACAAAAAAGTTAATTCTATAACAAAACTTGAAAGACATACATTAGTAAATTTGCTTCAAAATTTATCAATGAATATAAAAGGACTTCGCCCTATAGCTGAAGCTATAGTAACTTCTGGCGGTATAACTGTTAAAGAAATAGATCCGTCTAATATGAAGTCTAAAATAGTTCCAAACTTATATTTTGGTGGAGAAGTAATAGATGTAGATGCTTATACTGGAGGATTTAACATGCAAATTGCTTTATCTACCGGTTTTTTAGCAGGAAATGACATTGGGAATATTTAAGAAAATAACTAATTTTATATAAGATCATAAAATAAAGGATTTTATAGTTTTATATAGAATTATAATAGAATGTAGATATATAAATTTTTATCTTTATATTGACTATTTTAAGAAAGGCGGAATAATATTTTGAAAATATCTGTAGCAATAGATGGACCTGCAGCTGCAGGTAAAAGCACCATAGCAAATATCGTAGCCCAAAAATTTAATTTTATGTACATAAACACGGGAGCTATGTATAGAGCAGTTACTCTTATGTGTATAAGACAAAATATAAGTTACACAGATGTAAATAGAGTATGTGAAGTCACAAAATCTCTTAAAATGTATTTTGAAGGAGAGAAGTTAATTGTAAATGGGGAAGACTTAACAGAAAGTATAAAGCATCCTACAATAAGCAATACTGTATCTAATTACGCTGCAATTTCTGATGTTCGAAAATTACTTGTAAAGTTGCAACAGCAGATGGCAGGAGAATATAATGTAATTATGGATGGAAGAGATATTGGTAGTGTTGTTTTAAAAAATGCACCTTTGAAATTTTTCTTAACTGCCAGTCCAGAGGAAAGAGCTAAAAGAAGATATAATGAACTGAGTGAGAAAAATATATCTGTAAACTATGACGAAATACTAAATGATATAATTAAAAGAGATCATATAGATTCACATAGATCCTCTTCACCTTTTGTAAAGGCAGAAGATGCTGTAGAGATAGATTCATCTTTTCTCTCTCTTTCTGAAGTTGTACAAATAATTTCATCCTATATAAAAAAATATATTGAAGAACATAGATAAAATAATTAAGGTGATAAAATTGAACATTATTTTAGCAGACAAATCCGGATTTTGCTTTGGAGTAAAAAGAGCTGTAGACGAATCTTTAAAGGTTCAAAAAAAATTTAATAAAAAAATATATACTTTAGGTCCTTTGATTCATAATAGTGATGTAGTAAATAAATTAAAGGAAAAAGGTATATATCCTATAGAAATAGATAATCTAGATAATCTAAGGGAAGATGATGTGGTTATAATACGTTCTCATGGTGTTCCCGAAAAAATATTTTTTACTTTAAAAAATAAAAAAATAAACATAGTAAATGCAACTTGCCCATATGTTTTAAATATACAAAGAAAAGTACAAGAATATTATAAATTAGGGTATTCTATATTAATAGTAGGAGATAAAAATCATCCTGAAGTAATTGGAATAAATGGATGGTGTGAAAATAAGGCTTTAATATCTAAAGATGGTACCAATTTAGAAAAGTTACCATCAAAATTATGTATAGTTTCTCAAACTACAGAAAAACAATCTAACTGGGAAAAAGTGCTTAGTATAGTGACTAAAAATTGCAAAGAATTTATTGCTTTTAATACTATATGCAGTGCCACAGAATTTCGTCAGAAGGCAGCAGCAGATATTTCTAAAGAAGTAGATATGATGGTAGTAATAGGTGGTAAAAATAGCTCTAATACTACTAAACTTTATGAAATATGTAAAGATAACTGCAATAATACTATTTATGTTGAAAATTCAGGAGAAATACCTGATGATATAAGTAATTGTAATAAAATTAAAACTATAGGTGTTACAGCAGGAGCTTCAACACCAGATTGGATAATAAAGGAGGCAATTTTAAAAATGAGTGATGACAAAAATTTAGAACTAAATGAGCAACTATCTTATATGGACAAAAATGATACCCAAATAATATTGGGTGAAAAAATTAAAGGTACAGTAATATCTGTAAATCAAAAAGAGGTTTTTTTAAATATAGGATATAAATCAGAAGGTGTACTTCCAAAACGTGAAATAACCAAAAATGAAAGTGACAACTTAGAAGAATTAATTCATTGTGGAGATGAATTATATGTTAAAGTAATAAGAAGACAAAACGAAGATGGATATGTTGTATTATCTAAGATAGAATTAGAAAGAGAAAATGCTTATAAAGAATTAAAAGAAGCTAATGGAAATAGTCAAGTATTAAAGGTTATTGTAAAAGAAGCTGTAAATGGAGGTCTTGTTGCCAATTACAAAGGTGCTAGAGTATTTATACCTGCTTCTCATGTAGAATTATATCATGTAGATGACCTTTCACAATATGTAGATAAAGAGCTTGATGTAACTATAATTGAATTTAAAGAAGAAAAGAAAGGTACCAGAATAGTAGCTTCAAGAAGAGACCTTTTGAGGATGGAAAGAGAAAAGATGGAGGAACAGACTTGGAATGTACTTGAAAAAGATACTGTAGTAGATGGCGAAGTCAGAAGATTAACTGATTTTGGCGCATTTGTTGATGTACAAGGAGTTGACGGACTTCTACATGTATCTGAACTTTCCTGGGGAAGAGTTGGAAAGCCAAGTGATGTTTTAAAAATCGGAGATAAGATTAAAGTTTACATCTTAGATATTGATAGAGAAAAGAAAAAATTATCCTTATCTTTAAAAAAGCTCATGGAAGACCCATGGATCAATGTAGACATAAAATATCCTGTTGGAAATGTAGTTCTTGGTAAAGTAGTTAGGTTTGCAAATTTTGGTGCATTTGTTGAATTAGAGCCAGGTGTAGATGCATTAGTTCATATATCACAAATAAGCCATAAGAGAATAGATAAACCAGAAGATGTACTTAAAATAGGTCAGGAAATAAAGGCTAAGATCCTTGAAGTAAATAAAGATAGCGAAAAAATAGCTTTAAGTATAAAAGAAGTAGATGAAATCTAAATTAAATATTTTTAATTTACTACCCTGAAGTAAGGATTAGAAAATAGAAACTTTGTGTAAATTCTGATTTCTTATACAATATACATAGAAAATGGGAGCAATGTCTAATTAAATAGAGCTATTGCAAACTAATATTTTATAACTATATTTATATTGACTTTTCTCTCATTTTTGATAAAATTTAATTGTTGTATTTTTTTCTAAGGGGGTAAGTTGAAGCATGCATGAATTAGGAAGACATATTTTAGCAGAAATTTATGGATGTGATGCTAGAATATTAAATAATAAAGATTTTATAGAAAAAATTATGATTGATTCTGCAATAAAGGCAGGTGCCGAAGTTAGAGAAGTTGCTTTTCATGAATTTAAACCTCAAGGAATAAGTGGAGTAGTAATAATATCTGAATCCCACTTAACTATTCACACATGGCCTGAACTTGGTTATGCCGCTGTAGATGTGTTTACTTGTGGAAGTAGAATAAATCCTTGGGATGCATGTAATTATATGACCGAAAAGTTTCATGCAAGAAATATGACAGCAACTGAAATAAAGAGAGGTATATTTGAGCAAGTTGTAGAAGTAAAAGCTTCAAATATATAAGAGATCATCACCTGAGATGGTCTCTTTATATATTTGACCAAGATTTATTTTAAATTTATACTTATATTAAATAACAATCCTATGGGGAAAAATAGAGTATGTATAAATGCGTAAAACTAACAAACAAGAATCTAAAGTATTTTAGGGAGTTAAACAATAAAAGATATTTATTTAATCCTGTAAATGAGGATTTTTTTAAAACCTATGATAGGTATAATTTTGCTAAACAGCTAATTTTAAGAAGAAGGGTAAAACTTATTAAAAAGGATTTACACTATATAGGCTATATTTGGTCTGATATTTCTCATAATAAGATGTGCACTATAAACGCCATGAATGTATTATGTAACTGCATTGCCCCAGATAATTCGCCTTATAAGTATCTAATAAATACTATAAAAGAGCCTTGCACTATAAAATATATATGTCAAAACAATAATTATAATTTCAATTTATTAAAAAGTATTGGATTTAAAAAAGGAGAAGGAACTTTAACCCTTTATAAAAATTTATTTGAAAATATACCGTTAATTTTTGACGAAAAACTTCAATTCAAAATATTTGAAAAGGGAAAAGATGAACAAAAAAGATGTGAAATACAAAATGAAATATTTAAAACTGATACTAGAGTTCCTTTGACTTTAGAGGATATATATTTTGATGAAGCTCAAGATTACTATTTTGAAAAAGGGGCAATTTTTTTAAAGCAAAATGATGAGTATATAGGTTATGGGCAAATTGTAATGGAAAATGATATACCTGTTATAGTAAATTTTGGCATATTAAAAGAATTTAGAGGAAAAAAATATGGTAAGGCACTGTTAATCTATCTTTTAAAAATAATGTACTGTAGTGGATTTAATAGAGTAATAATAAAAGTAAAAAGTTCTAATTATATAGCCTTACAATTATATACTAACATGGGATTTCGTATTGAAAGTGAGAGGTACAACTGGACATTGGATAAAAAAAGTTTCCATAAATAATTATGGAAACTTTTTTATAATTGTTTATTTTATAACTTTTTGATACTCTTCTATTGCTACTTTGAGAAGATCCATAGCATCTTTTAAATCATCACAATTTAAACAATAAGATATTCTCACTTCATCTTTTCCAAGACCAGGAGTAGCATAGAACCCTCCTGCAGGTGCTACCATTACAGTTTTACCGTCTTTATTAAACTCAGTTAATAAGTATTTAGCAAAGTCTTCTGCATCTGGGACAGGTAACTTAGCAACTATGTAGAAAGCACCTGTTGGCTTTTGACATACAACTCCAGGTATTTTTTTAAGACCATCCACAAGTATGTCTCTTCTTTTTTGGTACTCTTTTCTAGTTTCAATGAAGTAACTTTCTGGGGTATCCTTTAAAGCTGCAGCACCTATCTGCTCTACTGTAGGTACACAAAGTCTAGACTGACATAATTTCATTATATTGTGAATAAGGTTCTTATTCTTTGAAGCTACCAGACCAATTCTTGCACCACAAGCACTGTAACGCTTTGATATACTGTCTACGATTATTACTCTGTCTTCAATGTCCTTTAAAGTAAGGGCTGAAGTATATTTTAATCCATCATATACAAATTCCCTATAGACTTCATCTGCAATTAAGAATAAATCATGTTCTTTAGCTATATCTCCAAGCATTCTGAGTTCTTCTGCAGTATACACTGTTCCAGTTGGATTTCCTGGATTTGAAATCATAAGAGCACGTGTTTTATCAGTTATTTTACTTTCTATTACTTCTTTAGGTGGTAAATGAAATCCGTCTTCAGCTTTTGTTAAATAAGGAACCATTTTAGCTGAAGCAACTTGTGCAAATCCGTTATAATTTGTATAAAAAGGCTCAGGTGAAAGTATTTCATCACCAGGATCGCATAAAGTCATAAAAGTAAGCATTATGGCTTCACTTCCACCATTAGTTATCAAAAGTTCATCTTTTGTAAATTCTGTACCCCATTTTTTATAATATTCTATAAAACTTTCTTGAAGTGCATCCATTCCTTGTGATTCAGTGTATTTAAGTACATTTTCCTTAAAATTTGAAATTGCCTTAAAAAATATGTCAGGAGTAAGTACATCGGGTTGTCCAATATTTAAGTGATAAACTTTTGTCCCTCTCTTTTTAGCTTCAGCTGCATAAGGTGCCAATTTACGAATAGGTGAAAATTGCATATTTAAAATTCTGTTTGATAATTTCATATAATTTATCCTCCGACTATTAATTTTAACAGAGCTAAAGATAATTTAAGTTAAAAATTTCTATTTAATTAAGCTTTCTGTAGGAATGTGCATTGACTTAAATTGAAACATACTTTCATAATAAGTACTTTTAAAATAACCTCTATCCCCAATGCAATCAGCCCTTAGCTTATTTTTTCTCTCTTGTAGTTTTTCAAAATCTTTTATATCATACATATTATCCACTCCCTTAAGAGAAGTTTAACCTAAAGGGAGTGGTTTTATTCATATATTAATAGTATTTAGCAAGAACTTTTCCCAATCTTTTGATTCCTTCAACGATTTTGTCTTCAGACATACATGAGTAGTTTAATCTAAAGTGATTTTTATGCCCACCATTTGGGAAGAAAGGACCTCCGGGAACATAAGCAACATTTTCTTTTAGAGCTTCTTTTAATATTTCAGCAGAATCTAAACCTTCTTTTAAATAAACCCAAGTGAAAAGTCCTCCATAAGGATTTGTGTGTTTAACTTCTTTTGGAAAATACTTGTCCATACTTTCCAGCATGAGCTTTCTGCGTTTTCCATATACTTTTTTAATTTCTTCCACATGTTCATTTAAATCGTACTTTTGCATAAAAAGTGCAGCTGCTCTTTGATCTAAAGTACTACACTGCAAGTCTACACCTTGTTTTATAATAATATATTTTTCAAGTATTTCAGGTGCAGCACATATCCAACCAAGTCTCAAACCTGGGCAAAAAGTTTTAGAAAATGTTCCAAGGTATATTACCCAGCCATCTTTATCAAAACTTTTTATAGATGGATGTGTAGTGCCTTCAAAAATAAGTTCTCCGTATGGATTATCTTCAATTACAGGAACTTGATATTCTTTAGCAAGTTCTGCAATACGCTTTCTTCTATCATCTGACATAGTTATTCCTGTTGGATTTTGAAAATCTGGAATTGTATATATCATTTTAACTTTTTTATTTTTCTTTAATTCTTCTTCTAATTTTTCTATTATGATACCATGTTCATCCATCTCTATTTCACTAAAATTAGGTCGATAAGCTTTAAATGCACCAATAGCACCTAAATAACTTGGGCTTTCACATATTATAGTATCTCCCTCATTTACAAATATCTTAGCTGAAAATTCAATTCCTTCTTGAGATCCAGATGTTACAATTATGTCATCTCCAGTTACATCTACACCTTCACGAGACATCCTCTGCTTTGCTATTATATCTCTTAAAGGCTTAAAACCTTCTGTTGTACTATATTGTAATGCAACTTGTCCATCCTTTTCCAAAACCTCTTGAGTAACTTTCTTCATTCCGTCTACAGGGAATAATTCCGGTGCTGGTAATCCTCCGGCAAAAGAAATGACTTCAGGCATCTCTGTTAATTTTAAAAGCTCTCTTATTTCAGATGCTTTTAAACCATTTGCCCTTTCTGAAAAATTTATTTTCATAAAAAAACCCCCTTAAGTAAATATTTTGTCATATAAATATCTATTCATCGCCACCTTATAAATAGATATATTACAAT
>NZ_LROR01000068.1:0-28895 GCF_001675205.1 Clostridium coskatii
AAATTATATTATACCTTATTATATTCGTCATTTATGTCTACTTTTTTATAAACAATTTTACTTTTGACCAAAGTTATTTACGATTGTCAAAAAATGAAATAAATTCCATTTGTATTTACATAAAATTGTATAAAAATACATAATGGAATTTATTAAAACCTTTACTCTATAAGTTTCATCCAAAATTATCCTGTCCCATAATTTAATTCTTTGTATAACTTTTTTAAAGCTTTTTTTTCAATTCTTGATACATAAGATCTTGATATTCCTAATAGCTTAGCTATCTCTCTTTGGGTCCTTGGTTTTCCTTCCAAGAGGCCATATCGCATTTCCACAACGCTTTTTTCCCTTTCAGATAAACAAGTGTTTATTTTAGAATATAATTTTTTTACCTGTAATTTTTGTTCTACAATCTCAATTATAGAACCTTCATCACTACTGAGAACATCCATAAGAGATATTTCATTTCCTTCTTTATCAACACCAATAGGATCTTCTAAGTATACTTCATTTCTAATTTTTTTATTATTTCTTATAAGCATCAATATCTCATTTTCTATACACTTTGCTGCATATGTTGCTAGTCTAGTTCCCTTAGACATATCAAAAGAATCTATTGCTTTAATAAGCCCAACAGTTCCAATTGAAATTAATTCATCTACTTCTTTACTAGGATATGAATACTTTTTTACAATATGTGCTACTAGTCTTAAATTTCTCTCCACTAAAATACTTTTAGCAAGCAAATCTCCCTGCTCTAATTTTTTGAGATAATATTCTTCTTCTTCATCACTTAAGGGTTGTGGAAATGAACTACTATTTGTAACGTAAGCCGTCATAAATACTACATTTCCCAGGATATCTAATAAGCAATTTGTTAAAAACACTTGTTGCTCCTCCTAACAGTGCTTATTAATATACTATGAATATATTTTAAAAAAGTGCACACATAAATAAATTTATTTAATTTCACTTTAAATATTGCTGTACTTTCAAAATTATATTTTTAAAAATAGGAGCTGCAGTATTTCCTCCGCTTTCGCTGTCTTTATTTATATCTTCAACAAAAACTACCATCGAATAATATCTTCCATTTGCTTTAAAGAAACCGGAAAACCATCCATCTGAATGTTCCTGTGCAGTTTTGCTGCTGTCAGTGAGTTCCACTCTCTGTGTGCTTCCAGTCTTTCCTCCTACTTCCTGATTGTTCATATACGCTGATTTTGCTGTACCCATATCAACTACATTTATCATCTGCTTCTTCATTTCCTCTGCTGTAGATTTCTCAATTACAGAATAACTTGTAGTATTAACTTGTTCTGTAACATTATTTTTATCATCTACGTAACTATCTACTATATACGGTTTAACATATACTCCATCATTTATAACTGTATTAGGTATGCTTATAGCTTCCAGTGGAGTTATTCTTACATTTTGACCTATAGCTGCAAGTCCCAGGCTTCCATCACTATAACTTGGATTTTTCACCTCAAATCGGCCCTCTTTTTCACTATCCAAATTTAACACTTTTTGAAACAATCCTTGAGATTTTGCATTGTCATAAAAATTGTTAAATCCAACCTTATTTCCTATTTGAGAAAATACATCATTACATGACAGTGTAAGTGCTCCCTCTGGAGTCAAAGTTCCGTGATGGGACTCATCTTTTTCTTCATAAAGTCCTCTACATGTAAACTTATCATTTACACTTATCATATTCTTATCGAGTCCTGCTTCCTCCACTAAAACTTTGAATATAGATCCAGGGAAAAATCCATGATTAGTAGAAACCCCTAAATTTACATTTGGCTTATTATCATCTTTCTGCACCAGAGCTTTTATTTTTCCCGTACTTGCCTCCATTAAAACTACCCCAATCTGCCCATAGTTTTTATTTTCGCTGCTATTTAACACTTCTTTTATTTTATCTTCTATATCTTTATCTACAGTCAACCTAACATTTACATTATTTTTAGGTAAATTGGTCTTTTTCCCTATTATATTTCCATTTACATCCCTCTCAAATACTACCTGAGGTTTTTCGTTATTCTTAGTTTTATTATATATCTGCATTTCCAAAGAACTCCCAGATTTCATCTTATTATCCTTAGTTCTTCTAGGGTTTTCAAGTAAATTTTCTATGCTCCACACTCCACTCCTATTTAATGGGGAGTATATATAGGTATAAAATCCATTTACACCTTTTATATCTTTTAGTTTATTATATGTACTCTCGTCAATTTCATAATATACTTTTTGACTGCTATTTAGCACAGCTATCTTAGATAAATCATAGCTACTATTATAATTTCTAAGAGTGTATACAAGTGTCAAAACTTTCTCTGAATCTGCATTTTGATTATCTTTTAAAAACACTTCTGGCAGTATTACAACATAATATTTCTTATTGTAACTCATAAGCTGTCTTCCATAAGAATCAAATAATTTGTAATTGGCATCTGTAAGATCTTCTTTATAGGAATACTGAGCATCCGCCATTACACTTAATTTGTTCCACCCAAAATATTGAACCTTTATTATTTTAAAATATAGTACTGAAAATATTAAAATAATTACTATAAATAAAAAACACTGTCTTTTTCTAATTACATTTCTATTAATCTCAAACATAAAAAAACACCTCATCTAGACTAAAATTTTGTCCAAAATAAGGTGTTTTATTCATAATTTTATCATTTTTACCATACTTATTTTTTATTTATCACTTTTTGCTTTTAAAAGCATATCTCCCTTTTCCATCTTGTTACTTACTTTAGCTGTAAATATCATTTGGGCTACAGGTGCCGATTCTATTTTTTCTCCCTTTTCATTTCTCATGTCATAAAGGCGTATGCAAAAGCCATCACCTTTAGGTCTAAGCACTTCTACTTCATCTTCATTAAGAACCTTATTCCTCTGTTCTATAACAGCTCTTTCTTCAAGGCTATCATAATCTTTCACTATTCCTACTATATCATAATTTCTTATATATGAAGAGGTCTCATATACCTGTTTGCCCGGATCTCCAAAATAAAATCCAGTATAATATACTCTATGGCTTGCTTTCATTAAATCATCCAACCATACTTTTTTAAATTTATATGAATCTGGATTTTCAAAATAAGCATCTATCGCTCTTCGATAGGCTTTTACTACAGTAGCCACATAATATGAACTCTTCATTCTTCCTTCTATTTTTAATGAATTTATGCCACTCTTAACTAGTTCAGGAATATGATCTATCATACATAAATCTTTAGAATTTAATATATAAGCTCCTCTATCATCTTCAAATACCGGGAAGTATTCCCCTTGCCTTTTTTCTTCCATCAAATAATATTTATATCTGCATGGCTGGGCACATTGACCTCTATTGGCATCTCTTCCTGTCATATAATTTGAAAGTACACATCTACCAGAATAGGACATACACATTGCACCATGAACAAAAGCCTCTATTTCGCAACTCTCCGGTAAATGGCATCGTATCTCATTTATTTCTTTAAGCGATAACTCTCTTGCAAGTACTATTCTCTTTACTCCTTGGTTGTGCCAAAACATAGCTGATTTCCAATTCACATTATTGGCTTGAGTACTTAAATGAAGTTCTAAGTTAGGAACGACTTCTTTTGCAGTCATTATTATTCCTGGATCAGATACAAGTATTGCATCTGATCCTAATTCGTATAATTTTTTTAAGTAATCTTCCATTCCCACTAAATCTTCATTATGAGGGAACACATTTACAGTTACAAATACCTTTTTACCCCTTTTATGAGCATACTCTATTCCCTCTTCTAATTCATTATCTTCAAAATTATCCGCAAAAGCTCTTAAATTCAGCTTGCTGCCTCCAAGATAAACTGCATCAGCACCAAAGTTTATAGCTGTCTTCAGCTTTTCAAGATTACCAGCTGGTGCTAGAAGTTCTGGTTTTTTCATCTTAATTCCTCCTCACTGTAACAGCTATACCATCTCCCATAGGTATAATTGATGTTATAAATTTATCATGATCAGATATTGTATTTAAGTACTCTCTCATTCTTTTTACTATAGTTATCTTTCTTCTTTTCACCAATTCATCTGAAGCAATCATTCCTCTAAATAATGCATTATCTGCTACTATCATGCCTTCTTCATTTAAAAGTTTTAAACAATAAGGTAAAAAATGATTATAGTGTGCTTTGCCTGCATCCATAAATATAAAATCATATTGTTCCTGCATAGTTTTAAGTACTTCCAGGCAGTCTCCTTCTATAATGTCAATGTGCTGCTCAAATTTATATTTTTTCACATTTTCCCTGGCGATTTCTATCATGTGCTTATCTCTTTCAACTGTTGTTATATGACTTTTTTTATGGGAACTTAAGCTCATGAGAATAGCAGAGTAACCAATTGCTGTTCCAAGCTCCAAAATTTTTAAGGGCTTTTTCATAGTTATCATAAGTTCTAAAAATCTTGCCACTTCTTTATGAACTATTGGAACAGAATTTAATCTAGCATACTCTTCCATCTCCTTTAATATTCCATCATGTTCTCCTATCAATGATCTTATATAATTTTCCATGTATTCATATGCAACACCGCTCATTTTTTCCTCCAAAATAACTTCAAATTAAATAGTTATTCTTATGTGTAAAAGCTTTTACTATTTTCTCCTTGCAGCCTTTTTTCTAAGATCTGTATTTAATATTCTCTTTCTCATTCTTATACTCTTAGGAGTAATCTCCACTAATTCATCCGATGCTATAAACTCTAGTGATTTTTCAAGACTCATTTTGTTTACAGGAACTAACTTTAATGCATCATCCGCACTTGAAGTTCTTGTATTTGTCAAATGCTTCTTTTTACATACATTTACCTCTATATCCTCAGCTCTTGAACATTCACCAGCTATCATTCCTTCGTATACTTCTGTTCCTGGCTCTATAAAAAGAGTTCCTCTTTCCTGAGCATTAAAAAGTCCATAAGTTATAGCAGTACCTGGTTCGAATACTACGAGTGATCCTCTTGTTCTTTCTGGTATGTCTCCTTTGTATTCTTCATAACTATCTAATACATGGTTCATTATTCCATTTCCCTTGGTATCTGTCATAAATTCATTTCTGAATCCAATAAGTCCCCTTGCTGGTATTTTAAATTCCAGTCTTGTATACCCATTAACTGCAGAAGTCATATTTACCATTTCAGCTTTTCTAGGTCCAAGCTTTTCCATAACAATTCCCATAAATTCTTCAGGTACATCTATAGTCAAATATTCAATAGGTTCTAATTTTTTTCCATTCTCTTCTTTATATATAACTGTTGGTTTTGAAACTTGAAATTCATAGCCTTCTCTTCTCATAGTTTCTATTAAAACTGAAAGATGTAGTTCTCCTCTGCCGCTTACTTTAAAGCAATCTGCTGAGTCAGTTTCTTCTACTTTAAGGGCAACATTTGTTTCAAGCTCCTTCATGAGTCTATCTCTCAAATGTCTTGAAGTTACATAATCTCCTTCTCTTCCAGCAAAAGGTGAATCATTTACCATAAAGTTCATATTCAATGTAGGTTCGTCTATCTCTACAAAAGGAAGTGCTTCTGGTTCTGAAGCATCTGCTATAGTTTCACCTATATTTATATCAGGAATACCTGATACAGCAACTATATCACCAAGTTTTGCCTCATCTACCTCTTTCTTTTTGAGTCCATCATAAACATAAAGATTAGACACTTTTACATTCTCTATTTTATTTCCTTTTCTTATAAGTGCAACCTGCTCATTTTTCTTTATACTTCCTCTTGTTATTTTTCCTACACCTATTCTACCTACATATTCATTATGATCTATAGTTGTAATTAGCATTTGAAGTGGCATATCTAAATATCCCTGAGGTGGAGCAACATTTTCTATTATTGCATCAAATAAAGGTTCCATATTATCTGATTCATCTTCCATCTCTTTTTTAGCAAACCCTGCTTTTGAAGAACAATAAACTACAGGGAAGTCAAGCTGTTCATCATTAGCACCTAACTCTATAAATAAATCAAAAATTTCATCCAGTACTTCAGAAGGTCTTGCATCAGACTTATCTATTTTATTTATAACAACTATTGGCTTTAATTTTAATTCCAACGCCTTTTTCAAAACAAATTTTGTCTGAGGCATAGGTCCCTCATAAGCATCTACTAATAATAAAACACTATCTACCATTTCAAGTACACGTTCTACTTCTCCTCCAAAATCTGCATGGCCCGGTGTGTCTACTATATTTATTTTAATTCCTTTATGCATTACAGAAGTATTCTTTGATAGTATAGTAATACCTCTTTCCTTTTCAAGATCATTTGAGTCCATGACTCTCTCTTCAACTTTTTCATTTGATCTAAATATATTGCTTTGTCTTAATAATGCATCTACCAATGTGGTCTTACCATGATCGACATGGGCTATTATTGCCACATTTCTTATATCATTTCTTGTAAACAAATTCATTATTACTCCTCCAATTTTACACTTAAACTGACTAAACATATTAAAATTCTGAATAAATACTCAAAAAAATTGGATACTTCCCTGTATCCAATTTAAAGTAACATATTTATTTTAATATCATAGTGTTAAAAAGTCAACTTTCTAAACATCATTCTAATGGTTTTCACGTAAAAACTATTTTTTATTTTTACCTGTTCCAAAAGAAAAGTCTATTCCTATGGCATCATTTAGCACCTTTAATATATTCTGCCACATAATACTGAATCTCTGTTCTGTCTGTATATACTTATTTACAGATGGATTCATAGATACTACAGAACCTATATCTTTAAATTTTTGTTTAGTTTTCTCAGAGACCTCTCCATTTTGCATTTGCTCTGAATAAGCCTCCATTTGTATTTTCCTAAAGTCATCTAACATTTTTATATTTGCTTCACTTTTTTCTATTTCCTTACTTGCCTCTCTTAATGCAGTCACTTCTTCACAGTTTTTAAGCTCTGCTGCAAGCTCACTTGCTTTATCGCATATACTCATTTCAACCATCCTCCTTAGACAATATTTCAAAACATTATATTTCCATAATTATAGGTAATATCATTGGTTTTCTCTTTGTCTTTTCGTATAAGAATGATCTGAGGACTTCTTTTACATTTGATTTTATACTTGCCCATTCAGTAATGTGTTTCTCCTCACATTCATTTAATGCACCTCGTACAAGTTCCTTTGCTTCTTCCATTAAATCTTCTGATTCTCTTACATATACAAATCCCCTGGATATTATATCAGGACCAGCAATAACGGTGCCAGTTTGTTTTTCAATGGTAATTACTACTGTAAGTATACCGTCTTGTGAAAGATGTCTTCTATCTCTCAAAACTATATTTCCAACATCCCCCACTCCAAGTCCATCTACAAATATCTGTCCAGATACTACTGTACCCGTTTTCTTTATAGAGTCTCTGGAAACTTCTATTACATCTCCATTATCTGCTATAATTATATTGTTTGAAGGCATTCCTAAGCTTACGGCAAGGTCTTTATGCTGCTTCAAATGCCTGTATTCTCCATGCACTGGCATAAAAAATTTAGGTTTTACAAGAGTATGAATTAATTTTAATTCTTCCTGACAGGCATGACCTGAAACGTGCACATCTGCCAGTGCTTCATATATTACTTCTGCTCCCTTTTTAAACAGTTGATTTATAACTCCAGAAACTAATTTTTCATTTCCAGGTATAGGATTTGCTGAAATTATTATTGTATCTCCTGGAATAATATTTACTTTCTTATGTTCGGAAGCTGCCATCCTGGAAAGAGCTGACATAGGTTCGCCTTGACTTCCAGTAGTTATTATAACTATTCTATTACCAGGATATCTATTTATATTATCTATATTAATAAGAGTATTTTTTTTAATGTCTATATATCCCAAGTTCATAGCTACTTCCATTATATTTTCCATACTTCTCCCGGAAATTGCAACTTTCCTGTCATATTTTTCAGCAGCAGTAATTACCTGCTGTATTCTATGAATATTAGAGGCAAATGTAGCCACTATTATTCTACTTTTTGCAAGTGAGAAAAACTTTTGAAAAGTTGTTCCTACAGTTCTTTCAGACATAGTGTACCCCGGTCTTTCTACATTAGTACTATCTGCTAACATAAGGATTACACCTTTTTTACCTAGTTCTGCAAGCCTAGCAAAATCAATTACACTTCCATCAATGGGTGTATAATCTACCTTAAAATCGCCAGTATGAAATATAATACCTATTGGTGTATGTATTGCAAGGGCAGTTGAATCAGCTATACTGTGGCTAGTTCTTATAAATTCCACAGACATACTATCCAATTTAATTACGTCCTTTGCCTTTACACACTTTAATTTTACTACATCATTTAAGTTATGTTCCCTTAACTTACTCTCAACAATACCCAGGGTTAACTTCGTACCGTACACAGGAACATTGATTTCTTTTAGCACATAAGGTAACGCTCCTATATGGTCTTCATGTCCATGAGTTAAAAATATTCCTCTCACCCTGTCAATATTCTTTTTTAAATAAGTAATATCGGGTATAACTATATCTATGCCCAGCATATCTGCATCCGGGAAACTCATGCCACAATCAATTACTATTATGTCATTTTTATACTCTATTACTGTAAGATTCTTTCCTATTTCACCTAGACCACCTAATGGAATGACTTTTACTTTATCTTTTTCTTTACGCAAAAAAATCTTCCCTCCTTTTTATATTTTAGTTTTTTATACTTATTTTGATTTTTTTGTACATTTATTACATATGCCATAAAATTTTAAACTATGGTTTAAAATTTTAAAATCATACTTTTCTTCTATCTTTTTTTCTAAAGGTTCCAATAAATCATCCGTTACTTCAATTATCTTAGAACATTTAGTACATATTAAATGATGATGCTGATGGTTTTCTTCTTCATGCACTATTTCGTATCTATTGCATCCATCCTCCAAATCCAATTTACATATAACGCCTATATCCTCTAAAAGCTGTACTGTCCTGTAAACTGTAGCCAAACCAATTTCAGGGCATTCACTCTTAACCTGATCATATATTTCTTCTGTAGTAAGGTGTTTTCCTTCATTTCTTATTATAATATCAACTACAGCACGCCTCTGCGGCGTAAGTTTATATCCTTTTTCTTTTAAGCTATTTTTTAATCTCTCTATTTCTGAAGAGGAAAGTTTTGGCATTACTATACCCCATTTCAACCTAAATTTGTCCCATGACAACCTTCTCTACTGCTTCACTGTGTGTAACGGTAGTGTTATAGATAGCAGCCATCGGATAAAAACATTGTTTAAAAATTACAATACTATAAGTTTAATATAGTATAAAGTTATTGTCAATTGAAAATCAATTAATATAAAAGCTAAAGGCTAAAAGCTACCTAAGCCACAGCTTTTAGCCTCTAGCTTTTATATTAACTAAGCTTCATTTCCAAATAAACTTTCATAAACTTCTAAAACCTTATCAAATTCATCCTCATCTTCTACTGTTACAAGAACTTCTTCTCCATTATCATCTTTTACTATTTTAAGTGCTATAGCTGTATCTTCATCAACACATTCTTCAGGTACCGCAATTATATATTCTTCTTCTTTTATATCAAATTTAGTAACCACCTGAAACTTAACCTTTTTTCCATTTTCATCTTCTAATATTAAATCTGCTGCGTTATTATCCATATTGAGTTTTCCTTTCTTTTAAATCCAGATTTATTCAATAACTACTCTCTTTAACACTTAACGATACTTTGCAAAAACCCTTCACAAAAATTATAGATTTTAGTTTTCTGATTTTTTCAAGTCTATGATAAAGAGATACTATATCCCTAAATAAGTTCAAACAATTTTCACTTGATACTATTTTGAAATACTATCCAAATATCCTTGAAGTATATAAATAGCTGCCATCTTATCTACTATTTTTTTTCTCTTTGCCCTAGATAAATCTCCCTCTATCATAGCCCTATGAGCTGCTACAGTAGTTAATCTTTCATCCCACATCTTTATGGGTACTTTTATACTTTGCTCTATAACCTTGCAAAAACTCAACACTTTTTCACTCTGAAGACCTAACGTACCATTCATATTTTTAGGAAGCCCAGAAACAATACATTCTACACCGTATTTTTCACATATAGACTTTAATTCCTCAATATCCTTTTCCTGATTCTTTCTTCTCACAGTAGTGATTCCCTGTGCCGTTATCCCAAGTGGGTCACTTAGTGCCACTCCTATAGTTCTGTCACCTATATCCAATCCGAGTATTCTCAAATCTTCACTCTCCTACTTTATATTATTCTCATATTTAAAATAAAAATGTCCATAAGGACATTTTTATTTTATGTCTAAGTATGCTTTTAAGACTTCTTCAAGTATTTCATCTCTCTCAAGCTTCCTAACCAATGACCTTGCTCCATTATAATTTGTTATATACGTTGGATCACCAGAAATCAAGTATCCCACTAATTGATTTACTGGATTATAGCCTTTTTTAATTAGCGAATCATAAACCTCAGTTAATATTTCTTTTGTCAATGCTTTTTTACTTTCAGAAATGTCAAACTGAATAGTATTATCGTTGCTCATATATATCACCCCGCTAACATTCTAATAAATATATTATAAAACATATTTCATAAAATGTATACTACTTAACTAATTTTGTAATAATTGTATTACTTTTTCCTATAGCTTCTTGTAACTTATCTGGAAGTCTTCCTCCTGCTTGAGCCATATCAGGTCTTCCTCCACCGCCGCCACCTGTAATGGCTGCAACTTCCTTTATGATTTTTCCACAATGTATTCCACTTTTTACTGCTTCTTTAGTTGCCATAGCTACAAGCTGCACTTTTCCTCCTATGCTGCTTCCAAGCAAAACTACACAATTTTCAGATTTACTCCTGATTTTATCAGCCAATTCCCTAAGAGAATTTCCATCTACATCTTTCAATATACCTGTAAATAGATCTATTCCTCCTATTTTCTCTACTGACTTTAAAATATCGTCTTCTGCACTTCCTGCAACTTTCAATTTTAATTCTTCAATTTCTTTTTCCAATTCTTTCAGTTCACTAGATTGCAAATCCAATTTATGAACAATTTCTTTTTCAGAACATTTCAGTTTGCTTGATATTTCTCTTAGTATATCACTTTTTGAATTAACATATTCAGCAGCCATCTTACCTGTAACTGCTTCTATTCTTCTTATACCAGCTGCTATTCCAGTTTCAGAAGTTATTTTAAACAAGCCTATCTCTCCAGAATTACTTACATGAGTACCTCCACAAAGTTCCTTGCTGAAATTTCCTACGGAAACTACCCTTACTTCATCCTTATATTTGTTGTCGAAAAGTGCTATTGCACCACTTTCTTTGGCTTCCTCTAAGGACATTATAGTTGTTTTTACAGGATAAACTTTCATTATACTTTCATTTACCAAATTTTCAATATTCCTTAATTTTTCATAGCTTACAGCTTCAAAATGATTAAAATCAAACCTTAGTCTAGCTTCATCTACATAAGAACCAGACTGATGTACCTGTTCTCCTAAAACTTGTTTTAAAGCAGAATCTAATAGATGAGTTGCAGTATGATTTTTTCTTATATTACTTCTTCTATCCTCGTCTACACTCAGTTCAATTGTATCCTCCAAATTTATACTTCCTGAAATAACCTTAACAAAATGTAGTACCTTTCCTGCTAGGTTTTTCTTACAATCTAAAACTTCTCCTTTGAAATTTTCACTAAATACAGTTCCCTTGTCTCCTACCTGGCCTCCCATTTCAGCATAAAAAGGCGTATTAGCAGTTATAATAACTCCTTCTTCTCCTTCGTTTAAAACAGATACAAATTCTTCATCTTTTACAATTAATTTAACTTTGGAACTGGATTTTAATCTATCATACCCTTCAAATACCGTATTTATTTCAAAAGGAATTTTATTTAATACAGTATTTTCTGCTCCCATATAATTGGTCTCTGCTCTAGCAGATCTTGCTCTTTCCCTCTGATCTTTCATATTCTGATTGAATTCATCTAAATCCACAGTCATTCCTTTTTCTTCTAATATTTCTTGGGTAAGTTCTATAGGAAAACCATAAGTGTCATACAATTTAAATGCCTTTTCACCCTCAAGTACAGTATTTTTATTTGACTTTAAATCAGATATAAAGTCATTTAAAATTTGCATTCCACTATCTATAGTTTCATCAAATCTTTCCTCTTCTAGCTTTATAATCTTTTTTATATACTCTTCTTTTTCCTTCAATTCAGGATAATTTCCGCAAGAATTGTTTATGACAACTTCTGTAAGTTTATACAAAAATCCTTCCTTAATACCAAGGGACTTTCCATGCTTTGCAGCCCTTCTTAAAAGTCTTCTAAGCACATACCCGCGGCCTTCATTAGATGGAAGTATTCCATCACTTATCATAAATGTAACGCTTCTCACATGATCTGTTATTATTCTCATGGACATATCGCTTTTTTCATTTTTACTATATTCTATACCAGCCATATTGCTAACTTCTTTTAATATAGAATTTATAGTATCCACTTCAAATATACTGTTTTTACCCTGCATTATAGTTGCCATTCTTTCAAGACCCATACCCGTATCTATATTTGGATGAGAAAGCTTATTGTAGTTTCCCTCTTCATCTTTATCAAATTGTGTAAATACCAAATTCCAAAATTCAACTACCCTGTCACTATCACCTGCTTTTACAAATTCATCTACTGTAGTTATCTTTCCTTCGCCTCTATCATAGTGAATCTCCGAACAAGGTCCACAGGGTCCTGCTCCATGTTCCCAAAAATTATCTTCTTTTCCTAGTCTGAATATTCTAGATGGATCTATGTCCGTCTTTTTCACCCATATATCATAAGCTTCATCGTCATCTAAATATATAGTGACATATAATTTATCTTTAGGAATCTTTAAAACATCAGTAGTAAATTCCCAAGCCCAAGGAATTACTTCTTCTTTGAAATAATCTCCAAATGAAAAATTTCCAAGCATCTCAAAAAAGGTACCATGTCTGGATGTTTTCCCAACATTTTCAATATCCCCTGTTCTTATACATTTCTGACAGGTAGTCACCCTTTTTCTAGGTGGAACCTTCAATCCTGTAAAATAGGGTTTAAGAGGTGCCATTCCTGCATTTATAAGAAGTAAGCTCTTATCATTATTGGGCACTAAAGAAAAACTTGGCATTCTCAAATGCCCCTTCTTTTCAAAAAAACTTAAATACATCTCTCTAATTTGATTTAATCCTAACTTTTCCATATGTATCTCTCCTCTTCACTCATATGTAATCAAATTTTATCATCTTATTATGTAAAAAATAATTTTAATTAAAAAGCTTCCATCCCTGAAAAGGGACGAAAGCTGAATCCGCGGTACCACCCTAATTAAACAGATATATAAAACAAAAAACCTGTATCTCTTAAATTATATGTTATGACTCATAGATAGCTTCAATATATATTATAAGAAGTTTACACCATCCACTCCCTCTCTTTATATAATAAAATATTTACTTTTTCTATTCATTGCCTATATTCCATTATGATACAAATTATAATTTAAATACACTTTTATGTCAATATTGTAGCCTTTTATAGTACCTTATACTAATCAAAAATTAAAAATGGTCCTTAAAACATATAGTAATTCAGATCCTCATATATAACTTTAACTACAACTCCAAAAGGTACTGCTAATACCATTCCAATAAATCCTGATACCTTTCCTCCAACTATTAATAGGAGAATGACTATAAGAGGATGCATATCTATGCTATCTCCCGTGACCTTAGGCGATAGTATGTTTCCTTCTATCTGCTGCAGAAGATAAAGCCATACCGCTGTCCATAAAGCCGTTTGTGGAGATTTTATAAGGGCTATAACTATAGCCGGGAGAGCTCCAAATATAGGTCCAAAATAAGGTATTATGTTAAAGAACGCATTTAATATAGATAATATTATAGGAAATTCCACCTTTAAAAATATAAGTATAAAAAAAGTAGCTATTCCCACAAGGGCGCTCAATATGAGCTGACTTGCTATATATCGTCCTAATATCTTATCTGCATGGCAACATATTTTTCTAATAGGTTTTCTACTATTTACAGGGAATGCCGAAAGCAAACTTTCATTTATACATTTATCATCAGCTAAAAAATAATAAGTTATTATTGGTATAACTACTAAATACAATATATTTTCTCCCATATTCATTAAGAAATCAAATATTTTAACAAATACAGAAGCAATTTCACCGTCAATCCTTCTATTTAAATTATTTACTAATAAGTGCATTGTCCTATTGCCCTGGATTAACTTTAGTTTTGCATAAAACTTGTCTATTAATGTCTGAATACTGGCGGCAGTGGCATTTAACTTTAAGCTTTCCTTAAATAAAGATGGTATAAGAAGGGCAAATGTAGAAACAACTAGTAAAATCAGTATACCTATTATAATAATAGCACTAACTTTTTTATTTACTCCAGCATTAACCATTTTTATTTCTATAGGTTTTAGAGTATAGGCTATTAAAAAAGATATAAAAATCAAATATAACATTTCCCTTAATACAGAACTTTTAGCAACAAGCAAAGCAACAGCTGTAAATATAGCTATTATAAGTACATATTTGGCGGCAGAATTTTTACTAATATTCATCACATCATCTTCCACAATTTTAATTATATCTGAGTATTTTCCTTTCTTAGGCATTTTCAAAGAAATAACCAGTCGGTATATATACTAACCTATTTTCTTTCAGATGCCTTATCTGAGTTAAATAGTGCATGGGGAGAATTGAAAAATTTTAAATTCTCTTTTTTTCCTCTGTAAAATAAGTTCTCTTCTCCTAAAGTCAAATCATCTATAAGCAATATTTTTTTTCCTTTTATAAAATTATTTATAAATCCAGTGGAGAGTATAACTGCCTTTATACAAAAGCTTCCTTCATCAAATAGTATATCTTCCACCATTCCTATTAAACATCCTTTTTCATCCACTACATTCATTCTCTTTACATCATTAAATTGAAAATACTTATCCTTATTTACATTAGTAACAACTATTACAGATGTTAAACTCACTACATCCTTTATAAATACGTTTAAACTTTTTTTAAATATATTGTTAGGAGTTATAACAAATCCATTTACTTGTTTTTTGTTAAAATCCAAAAATATATCACTTATAAACCCCAGTAGATTTCCCGAAAGATTTACCGCATCCATAAATATAAAATCTCTTATTCTATACAAAGATATCACCTTAATTTAAAAATATATACCTGTAGTTTATCCAAAAAATAAAAATATAACCCCATAAAGAGGTTATATTTTTATTTAGTAAACAAAGTTAAAATTCTATATATTACAGAAAACCTACTTAATATATTATCTAAATTATTATTAATTTCCATGAACATGTTCGTGAATAGTTTCAGAATGATTTTTAGTTGCCCATGGTTCAAGTCCCTGTGACTCTCTATAATCGTTTATTGCCTTATGAATAGCTTCTTCTGCTAAAACAGAACAATGCATCTTTACTGGTGGAAGTCCATCCAGTGCCTCTGCAACTGCCTTGTTAGTAAGCTCCCATGCATCTTCTACTGTTTTTCCTTTTATAAGTTCAGTTGCCATACTGGAAGATGCTATAGCAGATCCGCATCCAAAAGTCTTAAATTTTATATCTTTTATCACATCATCTTCAACTTTTATATATATCTTCATTATATCTCCACATTGTGGATTTCCAACTTCTCCAACACCATTTGCATCCGGAATTTCACCTACATTTCTAGGGTGTCTAAAGTGATCCATAACCTTTTCGCTGTACATCATAATTGTTCTACCTTCTCTCCTTTATTTTGTGTTTTAAGAAAGTCTTCCCAAAGCGGTGACATTGCCCTTCTTCTAGCTACTACCTTCGGAATTACCTGCAGTGCATAATCTACATCCTCTTCAGTAGTACCAGCACCTAAAGTTAATCTAAGGGAACCATGTGCCACTTCGTGAGGTAACCCTAAAGCTAAAAGTACATGTGACGGATCCAATGAAGCCGATGCACAAGCACTTCCTGTAGAAACAAATATACCTGCATCATTTAAATCTAGAAGCAAAGTTTCTCCTTCTATTCCTATAAAACTCAAATTAACATTTCCAGGAAGTCTCTTATCTCCACTAGGTCCATTTACTTTAGCATAAGGTATTTCTTCAACTAATCCTTTTGTAAGTTTATCCCTTAATTTACTAAGTCTTTTACTTTCTGTCTTCATTTCAGAAGTTGCTAATTCTATTGCTTTTCCTATTCCAACTATTCCTGGGACATTTTCAGTGGAAGCTCTCTTTCCTCTTTCCTGTGCACCACCATGTATCAGGCTTTCAATTTTTACTCCCTTTTTCAAATACATTGCTCCTATTCCCTTAGGTCCATAAAACTTATGTCCTGCCATAGAAAGAGCATCTATATTCATATCCTTTACATCTATGTTAACGTGTCCTATAGCTTGAACTGCATCTGTGTGAAAATATATCTTCTTTTCTCTACATATTTCACCTATTTCCTTTATAGGTTGAATGGTTCCCACTTCATTATTTGCAAACATTACAGATACAAGTATTGTAGTATCCTTAATTGCTTTTTTTAAATCTTCTAAATTTATAAATCCATACTCATCTACAGGTAAATAAGTAACTTCAAATCCATTCTTTTCAAGAAACTTACATGCATGTAAAATAGCATGATGTTCTATCTTAGTAGTTATTATATGATTTCCTTTATTTTTATTTGCAAAAGCTATTCCTTTTAATATCCAGTTATCACTTTCTGAGCCACCTGCTGTAAAAAATATTTCATTTTTATCTGCATTTATTGCCTTAGCCACTCTTTGCCTAGCTGTATTAATTGCCTCTCTTGGAACATCTGACATTGAATACAGTGAAGATGGGTTTCCAAAATTCTCAGTAAAATAAGGAATCATCTCTTGTAATACCTCGGGTTTTGTATAAGTAGTAGCTGAATAGTCCATGTAAACCTTCTTATTCATTTATATATCCCCTTTCGTTTTTTCTTGTTTCATTTGAATATAATCATCTACCATGTCTTGTAAAGTTGTAGACTTCATAACCTGTTCTATACTTTCTTTAATTCTACTCCATAAAAGCCTGGTAGCACAGCAATCCATATTACTGCAGGAATTTTCATTATTTTCATCTACACAATCTGAGATTTCTATAGGTCCTTCTAAAACTTTCATTATATCAGCTACAGTTATATCTTTGGGTTCTCTGTTTAAAATATACCCACCTTGTGCTCCCCTAATACTTTTTACTAAATTAGATTTTCTAAGGTTCGAAAATAGCTGTTCTAAATAGTATTCTGATATATTTTGTCTTTCCGATATACTTTTTATAGATGACGGCTCATCACTATAGTGAATAGCTAAATCTACCATAGCTTTTACCCCATATCTTCCTTTTGTGGATAGCTTCAATTCATCACTTCCTTAAATCAATGTGACTTAATACTGTAATTAATATTATAGTATCAAATCCGAGTAAAATTGTCAACAATAAAATGTGCATTTTTTACCTCTGATTATAATCATTTTTATTTTAACATGGAACTATTATATTAAATAAAAAACTAGTATAAAAAAGAGCTGTTCATAGCTATTCGAAAAATAGCTAATGCAACAACCCCCTGCCATTATACCAGTATATCTCTCACTATACGCTCCATATTTTTAAAAGCTATTTTTTCTAATTCATCATTTTTATATCCTCGCCTTTTTAGAATATTTAATAAATTAGGTATTTTTGAAGCATCTTCAATACCTTGCGTTTTTATATATTCTTCATCCTGAAGTGATTTAAGTGTCCTAGAATCTAAATAATTTCCAAAATCAAATCCAAATCCTACATGATCTATACCAATTTTATCTACTATATAATCCACATGATCTGCCAACTTTTCTGCGCATGGATGTTCATTATCTACAAAATCCACCCAGGAGTTAACTCCTATAACTCCGTTTCTTTCACCTATGGCTTTAATTTGATCATCTTTTAAATTTCTAATACTATTGCACAAATTATATGCGTTAGAATGTGAAGCTATAAATGGTTTTGTAGTATTCTCATATATATCCCAAAAAGTACTTTCATTTCCATGGGACACATCAATTATTATTCCTAATTTCTCCATTCTCTTTACTAATTCTACACCTTTTTTCGTAAGTCCCCTATCTTTATTTGAGCTTTTAACCCCTGTGGCAAATTCATTTTCCTCATTCCAAGTAAGCATAGCATGTCTAACTCCAAACCTATACATTGCATTTATAAGACTTATATCATCTCTAAGTCCACTTACACCTTCCATCCCCATTATTATTCCAATCCTATTCTCTTGATTTAATTTAATTAAATCACTATATTTATATACAATACCAGCGTATTCTCTCATATCTTCTATTTCTTCAGAAACAGCACCCATTATCTGAAGCGTTCTCCATGTACGATCTTTATTAACATAAAGGGGTTCAATCCATATTCCTAAAATTGAAGCTGCTACACCTCCTTTTTTTAATTCATCTATATGATAATTTTCTATAATATTTCTCTCACCTTTTAATCGTCTTATAGTAATATCCGTAAACATATCAGAATGTGCATCAAAAGCTTTCATTGCAATTTACCTCCAAGTTAGCTGTAATAATTTTTACTCCAATATACTAGAAATTAATCTTTTTGTATAATCATGTTTAGGACACTCAAATACCTCTTGTGAGTTTCCCATTTCAACAAATTGTCCTTTATACAAAACTCCTATCCTGCTGCTTATATACTTGACAACAGCCATATTATGCGAAATAAACAAATAAGTTATATTTTTTTCTTTTTGAATATCCTTTAATAAATTTAAAATTTGTGCTTGAACAGATACATCTAGTGCAGAAGTAGGTTCATCTAAAATTATAACTTCTGGATCTGTAATTATGGCCCTGGCAACAGCTATTCTCTGTCTTTGTCCGCCAGAAAATTCATGTGGATATCTATCTAAATGCTGTTCTTGAAGTCCAACACTTTTTATAAGTTTTGCAAGGTTTTCCCTAGATCCTTTTTCCTGTCTAATTAATTTCGGAAGTGCTAAAAGCGGTTCTGAAATTATACTCTTTATAGTCATCCTAGGATCAAGTGAAGAGCGTGGATCTTGAAATACAATTTGAATCTTTCCATACTCACCACAATTATATTTATTGTTTTTCCACAGTTTTCTATCTTTAAAAATCACATTACCTGATGAAGGCGAATGTATTCCTACTATTATATTGGCAATAGTTGACTTGCCAGATCCCGATTCACCAACCAGTCCAAAAGTTTCACCTTTATTTAATTTAAAAGAAACTCCTTTCAATGCAGAAAACTTGCCAAACACCTTTTTCAAATTTTTAATTTCTAAAATAGTTTCCATCACTTATCAACCTCCCAGCAATAAAAAACATGATCCTCTGAAGCTTTTTTTTGGGGCGGAGCCTCTTTCACGCATCTATCTGTTTTAAAAAGGCACCTAGAAGCAAATATACATCCCTTAGGTCTGCATCTAAGATCAGGTACTTCTCCCTTTATTTCTTGAAGCCTTATATCCGGATCAACTTTATCTGGAAGTGCATTTAGAAGTGCTTGTGTATATGGATGCTCTGGTTTTTCTAATACATCTTTCGTATATCCTCTTTCAAGTACTTTACCTCCATACATTACACAAACTTTATCACTTACAGCTCTTACTACACTAAAGTCATGTGTAATTAATAAAACAGCAGTATTTCTTTTTTTTACAAGTTCTTTCATTAAATTTAATATTTCAGCTTGTATAGTTACATCCAATGCAGTAGTAGGTTCATCTGCAATTAAAAGTTTAGGTTCATTACACATGGCAAGAGAAATAACTATTCTCTGTCTCATACCCCCTGAAAGTTCAAATGGGTATTTATTAGCTATATATTCAGGGTTTTCAAAATGAACATCCCTTAAATTTTTAAGCATTATTTCTGCTGCCTTTTCCTTGGATATTCCTGAATTTTGTATTATTACATTTAAAATTTGTTTTCCAACTTTCATTGTAGGATGAAGGGCAGTCATAGGTTCTTGAAAAACCATACCTATTTTTTTACCTCTATATTCTTGTATTTCTTTTCCTTTTAATTTTAAAAGATCAGTATTTTCAAACAGTACTTGTCCATTTTCTATATTGGAATTTTTATCTAAAAGTCCTAGTACAGAATAAGCTGAAACGGATTTACCTGATCCAGATTCTCCTACTATAGCAAGTATCTCACCTTCATTTACAGAAAAAGATACGTTGTCAAGTACATGGATTCTACCTTCAAAAGTATCAAAAGATATAGATAAGTTTTCTACATTTAACAAAACATTTTCCTCCTATCTCAAAGATTTAGGGTCAAGTACATCTCTTAGACCATCTCCTATTAGATTAAAACCAGTTGAAGCTAAAAAAACTGCAAGTCCAGGAAACGTAGGATACCACCATTGTTCAAGCATGTACTTAAATCCTGTACTTATCATAGTTCCCCATTCTGGAGTTGGCGGCTTTGCTCCAAGTCCCAAAAATCCTAGTGTTGCTACAAGTAAAATAGTATCTCCTAAATCCAAAGTAATCTGAATAATTATAGGAGTTATGGCATTTGGAATAATATGCCTAAGTATTATATATATATTAGATAATCCAAAGGTATTAGCTGCTTTTACATATAGGTTGTTTTTTAAAATAAGCGCTTCTCCTCTAGCTAATCTAACATACACAGGAATTTTTACTATAGCTATGGCAAGCATAACATTAAATAAACTAGATCCTAATATTGCAGCTATAACCATTGCAAGTATAAGAGTTGGAAATGCTAAAACCATGTCCATTAGTCTCATTATTATTTGGTCTACATATCCACCAAAATATCCGCATACAGATCCTATAAAAGCACCTATAAATCCTGCAGTAACAACTACACTTATTCCAGTTGTAAGAGATATTCGAGTTCCATAAATAATTCTCGTCAAAATATCACGCCCGACTTCATCTGTTCCAAATAAATGTTTTATACTTGGCGCTTGAAATCTGTCTAGTATATTCATTTTTGTAGGATCATAACTTGTTACATATGGTGCCAAAATAGCTAGCAATGCCATTATTATTATTATAGAAAATCCCAATATGGTCATTGGATTCTTTTTTATCTTATAAAAAATAATACTATTATTTTTAGTTTTTTTATTTGATATATCACTAACTCCTAGCTCTAAATTCATAAGTATTCCTCCTATCCCCTAGTCTGTGGATTCAAAAGCATATATAAAATATCAACTATCAAATTTATAAGAACATATCCTATTACAACTACAATAGTAAATCCCATTATAGATTGAAAGTCTAAAAATGCTATTGAATCAACTACATATTTACCCATTCCAGGCCAGTTAAATACAGTTTCTGTTACTACTGCTCCACCTAAAAGTCCTCCAAGTGATAATCCAACTACAGTTATTGTAGGAACTAATGCATTTCTAAGTGCATAAGATACAATTAAAAATTTTTCTTTTATACCATTTGCTCTAGCCGTTTTTATATATTCTTCATTTAAAACTTCAATCATGCTTGATCTAACTTGCCTTGTAATTGTTGCAAGTTGTGCATAAGATAAGACAATTGCTGGCAGTATGAGATGCCTTAAGGCGTCTTTAAATACTGCAAAGTTTCCAGTAAGCAAACTATCTATTGTTATAAGACCAGTTATTTTAGTATTAAAAACTACACCAAGGGATAATCGTCCTGAAGAAGGAAGTAAATTTAATTTTGAATAAAATATGAGTATTAAAATTATTCCTCCCCAAAATGCTGGAATAGAAACTCCTCCTATGCAGAAAATTCTTCCTAAATAATCAGTTAATGTGTTTTGTTTTAGACTTGTTAAAACACCTAATGGAATTCCCACTATAAGTGCTATTAAAAATGCATATAAAACTAATTCTAAAGTAGCTGGAAAATATGTTGCAAGATCTGATACAACTGGCTGTTGTGTTCTTATTGATATTCCTAAGTTTCCTGATAAAAGACCTTTCATATAAATGAAATACTGAACTATCAAAGGTTTATCTAATCCAAGTTGTTTTCTAATACTTATAAGTGTATCCTGTGAAGCTCTCTGTCCAGCCATCATTCTGGCTGGATCTCCTGGAATTACATGAGATAGGAAAAACACTATTATTGTAACTCCAAAAAGAACTAATATCATTGCTAGAAGTCTTTTTATAATAATCTTTTTCATATATTTCCTCCTAAACATCATGAAGCATATGTGTAATAAATTAAAAGTGACAAGTTTGCAAATGCAGTTTTTATAAACCTGTCACTTTTAATTTATTATTTGCAATTTATTATACTGTTAACTATTTGCTCATATCTGCTAAGTTGTATATTCCCTCTAACATTGGATTATAAACAAATCCTTTTACATTTTTGCTGATAGGTATAACAAAATCTTTTTGATATAGATAAACATAAGGTGCATCTTCTATAATTATCTTTTGTGCTTGATTATATAAATCCTCACGTTGTGATTGATCAGTTATAGATGCTGCTTTTCTAACTAAGGTGTCTACTGTAGGATTAACATAAAAAGCTCTGTTGCCTGCAAGTCCTTGATCATTTGAATCAAACCAATAATTCATGAACATAAATGGATCTGCATAATCTGGACTCCAAACACCAAGTGAAAGATCAAATTTTCCTGAATCAAGCATATCTCTCATAGTTGCATAAGCTACTTTACTTAAACTTACTGTTATGCCGATATCTTTCAGATTGCTTTGTATAATCAATGCTTCTTGTTCCCAGTTAGGGAATCTATCTGAGTAAAGTAGAGTGAGTTGTAAGTTGCTTACCCCTGCTTCTTTTAACAGTGATTTTGCTTTGTCAACATTTTTAGTGTATTTAAAAGCAGATGCATTGTATCCCCACAATCCTTTTGGTACAGGACTTGCTATCGGTGAAGCATAACCATGCATAACTTTACTTATTATCGAATTATAATCAACAGCATAGCTTATAGCTTGCCTTACTTTTGCGTTTTGAAGTGCAGGATTACCTTTTGTACAATTTAAATATACATAATCAACTAGTAAGCTTGACTTTTTCACAATTGAAACATTTTGATTACTTTTAAGTTTATCAATTTGATCGATATCTATTCCTTCTGCAATATCTACATCACCTTTTTCAAGTTCAAGTCTTGCTGATGAAGCATCTGCAACTAGTTTAAAATAAACGTCTTTTAAAGCTGGTTTTTTAGAATAGTTAGGATTTAAAGCAAGATGTATATAAGCTCCCTTTTTCCATTCAGTAAGTTCATAAGCACCACTTCCATCTGTATGAGTAGCCAAATAATTTTGAGCTCTATCACCATTTTGTTCATGACTCATAACTTTAGGATTTACTATACTACTATAGTTGGTAGCAAGCGTAGCTAAAAATTGAGGAAAAGCACTGTTTAAAACAAACTGAACAGTGTACTTATCTGGTGTATTTATAGTCTTTATTACTTTGAATGTATCAGCTGGTCCCTTCTTTAGAGCAAGTATTCTTTCAAAGGAAAATTTTACAGCATCTGATGTAACCTCTGTTCCATCTGCAAATTTATGTCCCTTGTCTAAATGAAAAGTCCATGTAAGTCCATCACCGCTTGTCTCCCATTTAGTTGCTAATGCTGGTTTTATGTCTGTAGATTCACCATTAAATTGTACAAGCCTTTCGTAAGCAGGATATGTTATTTTCCATGCCATATTATCCATCGTAACACCTGGATCCAAAGTTCCCATGTCTCCATTAATAGCAATAGTTAATTTACTTTTGTCTGATGAACTAGAACCATTTGCATTGCTTGATGAAGTTGTATTTCCACATCCTACTGAAAATGCAGCTAAACAAACTCCCATCAAAATTGCACATAATCTTTTTTTGTACATCTTTGTCTTCTCCATTTGTCCCCTCCACAAACTTATTTTTTTAAGTACTTATACATTCTTGTTAGATTCTATTTATCAAATACCATCTCCTTATTTTCAATATATTGAATTGGAAAGTTATAAAAATTCTGTTTGCCTATAATATTGTGTTTAATAATATCACTGTTTAATAATAATTTCAATGTTTTTTTGATAATTTTTATATTTTATTCTTATTCTTTTGATAATATGTTAATGAATGTAGCAGTAATTTGTTATATAGATATAAATAGAATGAAACTAGTCAGACTGTTTTTTCATCATAGTGAAAATAATCTTAAATACTTTTAAAAACTAGGTGGGGTCATGGCCCATATAGATATAACTTTTTCATTGCCAGCATTTATATATCTATGTGGTACATTACTATTAAAATATATGCTATCGCCTTCTTCTAAAATATGTTCTTTATTACCTAATTTAACTTTTAACGTTCCTTTAATTATATAACCACATTCTTCTCCCTCATGGCATATAAGATCTTTTGTATTACACTCTCCTGCATCTATTTCTACTAATAGATATTCTATTTTTCCCTTAATATTAGGTGACAATAGCTCATATGTTATTTTAGAATTAGGAAGAATTATCATTTTTCTTTTATCTTTTCTTACTACATTATCTTTTTCTTCATATTCATCTTCATCGAAAAAATAATTCATTGATACATTTAATGCTTTAGCTATTTTCCACAAGGTAGTTACAGAAGGTCCTGTTATGTTTCTTTCTACTTGACTTATGAGCCCTGTACTAAGTTTTGCCATTTCAGCTAGTTGCTCTATACTTATACTTTTTTCCTGCCTCAATTTTCTAATTTTAAATCCAAATTTCATAAAATTCACCCTTTATCCATTTAATTTTATTAGGTTGTGTAAAATTCTGTACTCTATGTTAAAAAATAATAACTCTATTTTACTAGATTTCTTATATTTTAACTACTACCTAATATAAAATAAATCATTACTAAATTTAAGATGTTTTATATAAATCTGAATAAATTTATATAGTTTTCAGCTGATATATATCAAATTATGACGTTTTATCCTATTACAAAGATATGCCAGCTATTAATGTGTCACAGAGTAAATTATTCAAGAACAACAGTTTGAAATAAACTAAGTACTTAAATTGTTAAGGTCTCAACGTTCTTTTCTCGTAATTATTTTATGTATTTTCTTTCTTTAAACAAATAATTATTATTCAACAAACCATTATTTTATATATAGTTTTTCACTTTTATAACGTGTCCATTTTTTATATATACCCTTGGGACTCTCTTATTCACCATACAAAGTACCTCATAGCTTATTGTACCTAAAAGTTTTGCTATATCCTCAGCATCAAATTTTACCTTTCCATCACTGCCCATCAGTATCACTTCATCTCCAATTTTCACATCTTCAATATCTGTGACATCAATCATACATTGATCCATACAAATATTGCCTATAACTGGTGCAAGCTTACCATTTATTATTACTTTTAATTTTCCAGATAAGATTCTAGTATACCCATCTGCATACCCAACTGGCAAAGTAGCTATAACAGTTCTTCGTTCAGTTTTAAATCTTCTTCCATATCCTACATACTGACCTTCATTTAAAGTTTTTAAGTATACAACGCTTGCCTTTAGTGTCATAACAGGCTTAATATCCAGCCTACTCTTGTCTACTTCATCTGAAGGATAATATCCATAGAGTATTATTCCAGGTCTTACTCCATCACAATAAGTCTCTGGCAAGTCTACTATTGCTGCACTATTAGAAATATCTCTAATCTTAATATTTAAACCTTTTTCTTTTAGCTCATTGACAAACCACCTATATTTATCAAATTGAAACTTCGAATATTTTTTATCTTTCTCATCTGCTGTAGAAAAATGTGAAAAAACACTTTCAATTTCAATATTGGAAATCTTACTTATTTTTACTGCTTCTTCTACATTATGCTCTGTTGGAAGAAACCCTATTCTTCCCATTCCGCTATCTACGGCAAGATGTACTTTTACTTTTTTGTTTTTGCTATTTGCATATTCAGATAAACTTTTTGCATATTCATATGAAAATACTACTGGTTCCAAACTGTATCCAATAAGGTCAGGAAACAACGTAGATGGAGTAACACCTAAAATATTAATTGGACAAGTTATTCCTCCTTTTCTCAACTCTATACCTTCACTTAAAACTGCTACGGATAATCTTGTTGCTCCATTTTCCAATAGTACTTTTGAAACTTCTAAAGCACCATGTCCATACGCATCTGCTTTAACTACTCCAAAAATTTCTTTTGTCATTGTTTTGGCTTTTATGTTTCTCATATTATATGCGAGGTTATCTAAATTTACTTCTGCCCATACAGGTCTGTAATTTCTAAACATATTAAATTTCTCCTTTTTTAAGTTTATAATTTTAACATATAGTATTTAAAAAATATTAATTTAATAAGCCTGCTAGGTCTTCAAGTACTGTATACCGCTTTCTTCAAAAATCATATAACTCTAATTTTTGAAGAGATCTATCATACCGGACTTATCTATTTGGCACCAATTTGTAAATTCATTAAAAAATGTACAATTATTAAATTTTTCTACGATTTATAAATTGTTATAATTATAGCACATAAAATATGATTAGTTTAAAAAATGTTTATTTTTTTTGCTATTTTTTTAAAATTATATTGTAAACTTTACATTATCGTCAGAAACTTAGTTTGAATTACTCTTATTTATTAATGCATTTTTATTTTTATTTAAAATACAAAATATTTAGACAATAGTTACTCCAACTAAAGCATTTAAATGTATGAATTTTTGAATAAGATACTAACAAAAATAAGAAGTGAATTTTAGTAAAAAATATAAAAATATCCTTCAAATTATCGTATATCCATTTCTGATTCAAAAGACTTCTTGAGTACATCTTTAAACAAATCAACATATGTAATAGAATACTTCAATATTGCTTTTATCATTAAAAACTATCAGTTTTGCAGTATAATAATATAGAATAATTTTAAAAGGATGGTGAAATTATGGATCTATTTGATTTTGCTAATAACAAAAATAATAAAGAATTAAAACCTTTAGCCGAAAGAATGAGACCAGAGACCTTGGAAGAATTTATAGGCCAAGAGCATATTTTAAGTAAAGGCAAAATGCTATATAGAGCAATAGTTACAGATAATATTTCCTCAGCTATTTTTTACGGACCACCTGGTGTAGGTAAGACTACATTGGCAAGAATTATAGCTAATACAACAAAGGCAAATTTTTATGAATTGAGTGCTGTAAATTCTGGTACATCAGATGTAAAGAAGATTATAAAGGAAGCAGATGATAACCAAAAATTTTATTCTAAAAAAACAATATTATTTATTGATGAAATACATAGATTCAACAAAGCCCAACAGGATAGTGTTTTAAATGCAGTTGAAAAAGGTATTATTATATTGATAGGTGCTACTACAGAAAATCCCTATTTTGAAATTAATAATGCCCTTCTTTCTCGTTCTATGATTTTTGAGTTTAAAAGTCTTTCCGAGAATAACGTTAAAGAAGCATTGAATAATGCCATCAAAAGTCCAAAAGGTTTTGGATATCTCAACATAGAAGTAGATCCTGAGGTGTTTGATTATTTTGCTGTAAATAGTAATGGTGATATAAGGAAGGCTTTAAATGCTTTAGATATAGCAGTTAGGACTTCATCCAGGAAGGAAGATAAAATTTTTATAACTGCTGACGATGCAAAAGAATGCATCCAGAGGAAAATGACATTGTACGATAAACAAGGTACATCCCACTATGATACTATAAGCGCTTTCATAAAATCACTTAGGGGAAGTTCTCCTGACGCAGCAGTATACTATCTCGCAAAAATGTTAGATTCTGGTGAAGATCCAATGTTTATAGCAAGAAGAATTACTATTCAAGCCTCAGAGGACGTAGGAAATGCTGATCCTATGGCTTTAGTAGTAGCTACAAATGCTATGAATGCTGTACATATGATAGGCATGCCTGAATGTAGATATGCACTATCTCAGGCAGCAATATACGTAGCATCAGCACCAAAATCAAATGCTTGCTGTGTTGCAATTGATTCTGCCCTCACAGATGTTAGAAAACGCAGAGATTCTGGAATACCTCTTTATTTAAGAGATGCCCATTACAAAGGTTCAGAGAAGTTAAGACACGGAATTGGATATTTATATCCACACTCATATGGAGGATTTGTAAATCAACAGTATTTGCCCGATTCTCATAAAGATACTGTGTATTATAACCCAACATCTAACGGATTTGAAGCTAAAATTAAAGATAGACTAATTAGACTTTGGGGTAAAAAAAAATAACTTACCTAAAACAAAATCCCCTTAAATCATCAATATAAGGGGATTTATACATTCTTTAATATTCATTTATATCTTACTAAATAAATAGTAAACTGTAATCTACTTTTCATCTTCCTTTAAATTAGTTTTAGGAAGGATAGTTTCAACTTCAACGTGTGGACGAGGAATAACATGAACAGAAACTAATTCTCCAACACGCTGTGCTGCAGCAGCACCAGCATCAGTAGCTGCCTTTACTGCTCCTACATCTCCTCTTACCATTACTGTTACAAGACCACCGCCAACATGTTCTTTTCCTACTAAATAAACATTAGCTGCCTTTACCATTGCATCTGCAGCTTCAATTGAACCTACTAAACCTTTTGTTTCAATCATTCCTAATGCATCATATTTCATTTTTATTTCCTCCTAATTTATAATTTATTTTTTT
>NZ_LROR01000069.1:0-4166 GCF_001675205.1 Clostridium coskatii
CCCGTTCCTCCAGTTGGACCAGTTACTCCAGTTGCGCCAGTCTCTCCGGTTGGACCAGTTACTCCGGTTGAACCCGTTACTCCAGTTACTCCGGTTGGACCAGTCTCTCCAGTTGGACCAGTTACTCCAGTTGGGCCGGTTACTCCAGTTGCACCAGTTGGACCCGTTACTCCGGTTGGACCAGTTACTCCAGTTGGGCCGGTTACTCCGGTTGGACCCGTTACTCCAGTTGCTCCAGTTGGACCAGTCTCTCCGGTTGGACCAGTTACTCCGGTTGGACCAGTTACTCCGGTAGGGCCTGTCTCACCTGTTGGACCGGTTGGGCCAGTTACTCCAGTTGCTCCTGTAGGAACTACTTCAGTATATTCTATATTTAAGAATGGAATTTGATTTAAAACAACCCACTCTTTTGAAAAATAGCCTATTATAGAATCAATAACATTTTCTATTCCAGTTAAAGTAATTCCATTATTCGGTATTAAACCATTAACCCACCCAGCTACTATTTGAGTTATATCAATGCTTACAAAATTACCAACATCAGCATCTGTTATATTTACAAAGTATGGTGTTGGATTTATTGCGGGTGCATTATTCCACGTAACCGTATTTTCAGAAAAGTCACTTGCGTTCGTAAATACACTAACAGTTTGTGGTGACAATACTGCATCTGGTAAATCTTTTCTGAAAACAAATAATTCTAACGAAGCTTGTAATACATTACTTACTAAAGGAATAGCAGATAAGTCAAATTTTAATAAACTTCTAAATATATCATTTGGTTGAACAAATCTCCCTGTAAATAAAAGACTTGACGTTCCAAAATTTGTATTAGGATTCAGCATAGATATATATGCATCATCACTAGGATTAACTTGTATAAATGTCATAAATTCGTCTCCTCCTCTTATTCTCTTTTGTCATTATGCTGTTTTATAATTATGCTATTACAATATATGTTTCTGTACTAAAATAGGATACAAAAAAGCATTAAGTTTATAAGATTTATAATTATTACCTAAAAAATTATATGCAAAAAGTCTCAAATTTGGTATGCTTATATTGCCTAAAAACAAATAAACAAATTTGAAACTTTCTACAATGAATAGTTTATATGAAAAAGAATTATAGAAATCGTTATCCAGGGACGTACCCACTCTTTACCCCACTTGAAGAAGTTTGAGTATTAGTGTGGTTAGTTAATAGAATTCATTCTTTAAAAATATGCGGAAAAAAGCTATTGCATTCGCTATACTAATATATGCAAATTTAAAATAAACTTTCTCAATTGAGATTTAAAAGATGTTTTTTTCATTTCCTGATGCAAATGGAATAATGGAGCTATTGCCAATAAGTTCAACAACTCCTTGAATTCCTTATGCACCATTAGTACAAGTTTACAGCACATTCATGATATTTGCATTTATATATAGGGTAAATTGCTACTTCTACTGTATCCAAATCATAATATTAGCTATATATTCATCCCGATTAAAGTTATTACATTATTTTCTTAATAATAATCTGAAACAATATAAGCCGCCTAATAATTTAGAATATACAGCACTAGGACATATTTTATAATCAACTGAATCTACAAATTCAAATCCTGCAGTTTTTAAATTGTTAACTAATAAATTTAAATCCGCAGTTGGATAATCAACAGTTAATACAAGTAAGCCATCTTTTTTTAATACTCTGTAAAACTCCTTAATAGCTTCTCCTTTATCTACATTTGAAAGATGCTCAAGTACTGAAATACAATAAACTTTATCAAATTTATTATCCTCATAGGGAAGACTTGTCAAACTGCTATTTGAAAAGTTTATTTTATCTATATATTTTGAAGCCTCTTTAACATCTTCTTCATCAAAATATTGACTAACCCTTGATAAAGTTCTATTTTTATCTAAAATGTCAGTATCAATATCACATGCATATACATTTTTACATATGCTGGCTAAATAAAATTTGAAAGGGTGAGGAGCACCACAAGCTGCATCTAAACAGGTATCATTTTTTTCTAAAAAGTTTGATGCCCAGGCATATTCATAACATCTGCTCCACCAGTCACTAGGAATTTTTAATAAGCATTTTGTCTTTTTCTCATCTGTAGTAACTATAAATCTTGAAGATTTTTTGTCTATAGGAATTTTTGTTTTAGAGCTGTTTTTTTCAATATACATATTATACTTCTTATATATATCTGGATTTATTATAGATTTACGATATTCACCTATGAAAAAATCATTGTTTGGATAAATTCTACTTAATTCTTTTAATCCATATGCTCCATACTGTGATTTTAATCCTAAATAATTTTTATTAAAGGATTCGGATACATTTTGGAGTTTAAATCTTTGAAATAATGTCTTGTGGTAAACATAGGATTTATGACAAATTTTAGGAGCCCATTTTTTATTGGTACCCATATAATAATTATATCCTAATAAAATACTATCATCTTCATAACCTTGGGTACCTGTTAAAAAACCAACGTCATATGGACATATTTCTTTTAATACGCTTAATTTATGAATAACAGGATGCACAAATCCATTAGTAATTTTATTTTCTCCCATTGTAGACAAATATTTAATTTTATCTTCTAGAGTAGTATTTTTATTTGGAAAAGCGCTATCTGAAAAATTAGTTATTATTGCAGGAGATATCATTGGTTCTTCAGATGAATTCAAATATTGTATTAATGGTTCTTGCCAATTAGGAGGAAAAATCATATCAATATGAGCTTCTATAACATAATTAATATTAGAATAATTTTCTATAATATATCTAAGTCCTATATATCTAGATAATGTAATTCCTACATTTTCACCAATACCAATTATTTTATAGTTAAAATTGAATTTCTTCAAAATTTCTTCCAGCTCTTTATTGGACAAGCATCCCTGATTAAAAATCAACATATTAACATCTTTAGAATAGGATAAACTTTTCAAACATTGGGATGCCATAGTTATTTCTTCACCATAATTTTCTTTATTTATAAAAAACGGTAGCATATAAATATTCATTACAATCGACCCCTTATCTATATAAATTCTAACTACATTATATGAAGTTGTAATAATTTTAGTTAAGTTTTATATACAATTAACTTTTAATCATAAATTATTTATCAATAAATCTATAGTATTGAATCATATCGACTTTTATTTATAGGCAAAATTGAAGTTTATGAATAATATATAAATGAAAATAATTTAGTAAGTAATGACCCTATAAATTTATAGTGAAATTATATAGGAGGGAATTTAATGGATAAAAATAGACAGATTCTAATTGGAAGTCCTATAAGACAATCATGTGATATATTAGTTAATTTTATAAGCTTTTTAAAAAATATAGTAAAGAAAAACCTTTCAATAAACTACTTTTTTATAGATGATAATGATGATGTTAATTCAAGTAATTTGCTAAAAAATTTCTCTTTGGAATCAAATGACAAAGTTATAATTGAAAAAGGAGATAAAATAGACAATTATATTCGTACTGACAATATGCACTATTGGAAAGAAAATTTAATTTGGAAAATTGCAGAATATAAAAATAGAATTATAGATTATACTAAAAAAAATCATTATGATTATTTATTTTTAATAGATTCAGATATAATGGTGCATCCCAAAACATTATTAAGTTTAATCAATAGTAATAAAGATATAATATCTGAAATATTTTGGACTAGGTGGCAAAAAGATTCCGGTGAATTACCACAAGTTTGGGTGTGTGACGAATATTCTTTTGTTAATAAAGAACGAAATGAAATATTATCTCAAGATGAATTTAATAAAAAATATACAGACTTTATAGAAAAACTAAAAAAGCCAGGTGTATACGAAGTAGGTGGTTTAGGCGCCTGTACTTTGATAAGCAAAGAAGCTATTGAGAAGGGAGTTAACTTTAACAAAATCTATAATTTATCATTTTGGGGAGAAGATAGACATTTTTGCATAAGAGCAGCAGCTTTAGGTCTAAAATTATATGTTGACACCACTTATCCAGCCTATCATATATATAGAAAAGATAATTTAGAAAAAATCGAAGAATTTAAAAATAAATGTATATGTGATATTAACAAATCTTTGTATATAGATAATTTTACAAGAAATTTTTTAAAAAATTTTTATTCATATGATTATAAG